>JAITIZ010000601.1 GCA_031279215.1 Planctomycetaceae bacterium | reverse complement strand
CCAGCAGAACGTATTCGTTACGCTATGCTTGTGGGCGTGAATGACTATAAAACACTTCACCCGTTAAAATATGCTTGTAACGATGTTAATTATCTTGCGGAACAACTCAAGAAAGCAGGTTATGAAGAAGATAATGTTGTTGTCGTTTGCGATACTATCGGTAAAACCTCATTGACACCGCTAAAGGAAAATATTGAACGGGAACTTAATCGTTTGATTAACAAAATAGGTCAAAACGACCAATTCTTTTTTGTTTTTTGCGGTCACGGATTGAATATCGGTAATCAAGCGTATTTGGCTCCGTATGATATGAAAATTCCCCAATCCCCGGACGATACGGATGCTCTTGCAACACTTATTCCGGTTGATTGGGTTTATGAAAAACTCGCTGCATGTTCGGCAAAAGTCAAATTATTGTTTCTTGACGCTTGTCAGGAAGACCTTTTTGCTTCCCGTGCTATTCGTGAAACGAGTTCCATTAAACAGTTGGACGCCGACGAATTTCAACGCCGTAAAAATGTACCGAATCTCGTTCAGATTCAAGCGTGTTCTCCTGGTGAATTTTCTTATGAATCCTCCGATTTATCTCACGGCGTATTTTCGTACTTTTTAGCTGAAGGTTTAAGCGGTAAGGCTGACTTGGATAAAGATGGACGGATTGACATTAAGGAATTAGATAAATTTGCTTGCGATAACACGTTTCGATATGTTCGCAATACACTGAAAAAAACCAATGCACAGACTCCTAGATTTTTCGGAGATTTAAGAGCCAATCCGCGTATTGCCGAATTAGCGGAAGATATGAAGTTACAGGAACAATTAACGGAAGATTTGAAATCTCTTGTAACAACCCGCAATATTCAAGGTTCTTCCGATAAATATTTGTCTGCTCATGCTTCGCTTAAAATCGCTCATTGGAAAGAAGGAGCCGAAAAAGGGATTGCGAAAGGCGAATGTCTTTATGGTCTTTGTTTAAGTAACGGTATTGCTGTTGATAAATCGGCTGTCAAAGCAGTTGAGTTGTTTCAAAAAGCAGCGGATCACGGATTGGCTGCCGCTCAATACTATCTTGGTAATTGTTACTTAAATGGCGAAGGTGTTACGAAAGATTATGAAGCGGCAGCTCAGTGGTTCCGCAAAGCGGCTGATCAAGACGATGCCAGTGCCCAAGTGAGTCTTGGTGTTTGTTATCAAAACGGTACTGGTGTTGTTAAAAGCCTAGAGGAAGCGATTAAATTGTTCAGCAAAGCAGCAGAACAAGGAAATATGATGGCGCAAAATAATCTTGGAACTTGTTATAAAAATATGGGGAACTATGAAGAAGCCATCAAGCGGTTTCGCCATGCGGCCGAACAGGACAATGCTTATGCACAATATAATCTTGGTATTTGCTACGAAAACGGTTTTGGTGTTGCCAAAGATACCGAAAAAGCATTGACCTGGTATCACAAAGCAGCGGCTCAAGGATTGGCGGATGCACAATATAATCTTGGTGTTTGTTATCAAAACGGAAATGGTGTTGCCAAAGATAGCGAAACAGCGGTGAAATGGTATCGTAAAGCAGCGGCACAAGGATATATTGCCGCTATCGACAATCTTAATAATCTTGAAAAAGAGATCGAGAGAATAGAATCTGACCGCCTTAAAAAAGAACAAATGGAACAAGAAAAAATTAAAAAAGATGAGCAAGAACGTCTCCGTAAAGAAATAACAGAAAATATATTAAAAGATTTAGACAAAAAAACAGACAGTTCTTCTTCGCAATCATCGAACAATGACACTGAACTAAACAATAATTATCCCTCAACAGGTTGGACGGATATGGGACGAATCAATGGAGTCCAGGTTTATCGTGATAATCGTGCAAAAAAGGAATGGACTGTTACACTGGGACAGGTCCGTTCAGCAGATTGGGGAAGTTCCGCAAGAGGAAGGGTTGCCGCATTAGGATTTCGGCTGCCGTCTTTTAGTGAACTTCAACAAATGGAAAGTCATGGAGGAAAACGGTATTTGAATATCAGTAATGGATATTATGAAACCAGTGATTCCAATGTGTTAGGCAATCCTGCGCTCACTGGTTTTCGTACACCGCAACAACGTAAGGGAGCCGGACAAAATTATTACATCGGAGTTCGTCAATCGAACTAAACTTAACAACTTCAACATTAGACCAATTTTAATTTATTATGAAAACGCTACGATTATTTTTTATGACGTTTTTACTCGTAGGTCCGGTTTGGGCGGAAGAGTTCCTCTTTAACCTTGATGCTGCTTTAACACCGTTAAGTATTCAGCAGACCGATGCGAATGTGGTTTTTCAGGGTAGAGCGGATAAAACCCCTTGGGCTGGTTATTCGTTCCCAATAGACAAAGGAGGGTTACAAAAACCTTTGACGGTCTATGATAAATACACAACCAAAAAAGCGGAAGCATGGGAAAAACAAAACCGGAAAGTTCCTAAAACTTATAACGCCGCTTGGGCAGCCTCATCCATATTGGAACCGGAACCCACCGGAAAAGATTCAAAAATGATAGAAATCCGAAAAGGGTTGCTTGCCGGAATTTATGATTCCGATAAAACAATTAAAATAGAAGGCGGCGATACAACAACTAATAAATGTACACCAAAATCACTTTGGCGCGCATTGCATAACAATATTAGTCGTCTCAAAACTCCGGTCGTGGTTTGTTTTAACGGAGCCGATGAGGACGATAATCACGCCATCTATGCGTACAATATAACTTGTACACCGACAAAAGGTACTGATCTGTGGGATGGCGAATTTGTGTTGCTTAGCATCGTCGATATTGAAAACCCTTCCGAAAATCCGATACGTAAAACCACTTTAAAGTTTAACGGTAAAATTAAAGACCGTATCTTTGTGGATGACGGACAATGGATAGGCGAATTAATACCTTCGTATGTTTGGACAGCGTCTTCACCTGGGGATAAAATCCGTAACGAAGAAATAATTGTACCGGAAGTTCGGAAAATTCTCGCTTTGCCCGATGAGGAACTCGACAAATATCTGTCGGTTTCCCTCTCCGACGAAAATAATGAAGTTGAAAAAATTTATGATCCAGGAAAATTACCCGAAAGAAAGGACGGTGATTTTAAAATTGTTCCCAAAATTCCCGCCAAAGTTAACAATGACAAGGAACAAACAACCAAACTACCAATCACGCCGTCAAAACCAAAACCGGAACCGTCAAAGCATGAATTGAAAACAGCAGTGTATTTGAGTGTTGATGAAATGCTTGCACTGCTTGCCAATAAAATTTCATCATGGACTTTCGATGCTTCCATTCCGAAAAAACTAGACGGCGGTGTGATGAATGCAGGTGACAATTTTAAGGTTGCCGTTAAAAGTGAACAATCCGGTTACCTGTATATCATTGCGGTAAACCGTGAAGGAGATATTTCGATGATCTATCCGGTCCCGGGAGAAGATAATTATTACTCCGCTCGTTCACAATCTGTTTTGTTACCGCGTGATGACCGGTATTTTCAAATTGCTGAAAACTTACCGATTGGCGAAGTTCGGTTAAAAGTTTTTTTAACCGGTTTACCGGTTCATATTTCCGGTGCAGGAAATTTTGAAAAAATCTTGTTGCGGAAATCAAATGATCAGAACGAATCAACAGACTTACCCACCTTATTTAGTGACGATGACGAGTTAGAATCCACCGGTTTTATAGGTTTTATAACACGACGGCTTCGTATGGCACGCCAACAACGGCGTTATGTTAAAAACAGTGTCAAAAACTATCCTAAAGACGGTCTGGTTACTTCTCCAGTTATGGAACCGCCAAAACCAGTTGAACCGAATCCAGAACCAAGCCCGTTTATTGAACAACAGAACCAAAAAACGCAACAGAATCAAGTTCCAGAATCACAGGGTTCAGTTATGGAACCGCCAAAACCAGTTGAACCCAATCCAGAACCAAACCCGTTTATTGAACAACAG
>JAITIZ010000567.1 GCA_031279215.1 Planctomycetaceae bacterium | reverse complement strand
TGAAAAAGGGAACCACAAAAAGTGGGGAACAAAAAGAAACAGTCAAGAAGGATACCATAACTGCCTTTTTTTCGCTACCCCAATTTCTCTAAATTAACAACCACCCTGTGAACACTAGGAAAATATTCGCGTTTTTAGAAGTTCCCTTAAGTTTTTGAAAAGAATCTTGATTGATTCTCTTGAGTCTATTATACTTATGGAGCAGTGGGTGTTTAATGTCAATCATATCAAGGAAAATTCACTATATTAAGGTTATTCACAAGGTGTTGCGGTAAGTTCTCCTTGAAATAAATTACGTGTAATTTTCCGGTTATTCAAAATCAACCAAGTATTTTTTTCTATTTTGTATGACTATTTTGCGAATATTTTGTTTAATTATTGTTCTTTCGGTTTTCTCAACTTTTAGTATGGTAACCGCTTGTACCAATATTCTTGTTTCAAAAGGAGCGTCTGCGGACAATTCCGTAGCAATTACTTACACGGCGGATTCTGCGGGATTTTATCCGTGTCTGAAAGTTTTTCCGGCAGCAGAACATCCTGCGGATGCGGAGATCGATATTCCGGCAACCAAAGATCGGCCCGCCGGAAAAATTAAACAAGTTGCCCAAACATATCAGATTCTTGGTGTTGTTTGGGACGAAGGTCATGGCGGATTTTGGACTCGTCAAGGTTGTATCAATGAATTTCAGGTCGCAATTGCAGAAACAACTTTTGGCGGTCGCGAAGAATTGGTTAATCCGCAAGGGTTGGTCAATTACCCGATGATGATGACATTGGCTCTTCAACGTTCTAAAACCGCAAGAGAAGCAATTACCGTTATGATCCAACTTGTTGAGGAACACGGATATAATGATGAAGGTGAATCGATTTCTGTTGCAGATAAAGAAGAAGCGTGGGTTTTTGAAATTGTGGGAACCGGACAAAATGGAAAAGGTGCTATTTGGGTTGCCCGAAAAGTTCCTGACGGTGAAATTTCTGTTCACGCCAATCAAGCCCGAATTGGTGAAATTCCAGAGAAGGGTAATCCCAATGAATGTTTCTTTTCGGACAATATTAAAAGTTTTGCGGTAGAAAAAGGTTGGTTTGATCCTGCCGGAGAAAAACAATTTCGGTTTGATGAAACTTATGGAGCGATTGATGTTAAATTGAAGCGGGTTTGTGAAAGCCGTGTTTGGAGTGTTTTCCGTCGTGCGGCACCGTCGCAACATTTTTCGGCAGACTATCATCGCGGGGTTCCCAATGCCCAACCATATCCTTGGTCAATCAAACCAGACAAAAAACTTTCAACCGCTGATGTAATGGCGTTGATGCGTGATCATTTTGAAGGAACGGAATTTGATATGACGCAAGGAATTGATGCGGGCGAATACGGTTTACCGCGTCGTTGGCGTCCGTTGTATTGGAAAGTAGAGGACAGCGAACAAGAATATTCGTGGGAACGCCCGATTTCAACACAGCAAACCGGTTTTTCAATTGTAACACAATCGCGTTCCCATTTACCGGATCGGGTTGGCGGTGTACTGTGGTATGGTGTTGATGACAATTATTTGAGTTGTTATTTTCCGTTGTACTGCGGAATTACGGAGGTTCCGCCGTCGTTTACTTCCGGATCAATTCGGCAATTTTCGTGGGATAACGCTTGGTGGGTTTTTAATCTTACCGCCAATTATGCTAATCTGAAATATTCGAGAATAACTCCTGAAATTATTGCCGTACAAAAAGAATTGGAAACGAAATTCTTTGCGTTACAAAATGCCGTTGAAAAAACCGCAACCGAACTTCTTAAAACCGACAAGGAACTTGCGCAACAATATTTAACGGATTACAGTGTTTCGCAAGCGGAATTGGTTGCTGCTCGGTGGAAAAAACTGGCGGTTGATATTTTTACAAAATTTAACGACGGTTATATCCGAAGTAATGATGGTCAATATCCCAAAGAAGGCGATCCTTATCCTGAAGGTTGGTTGCGCCGTGTGTTGCAAGAAAGACCGGAACAATTCAAATTGCCGAAATAATCCCATGTACACACTATCCTGTTATCAATGGGGCGTTTTTTTGTGTTGCGTATTTTATGTCAAACCTGTTTGAGGAGCATCTATTTTAAAACGAAAACCGAATTTTAAAGTGCAATGTGTAGAACATAATGATTATGTGTTCCAAAAATGATATAAAAAAAGAGACCGTAATAAATTGGACAAGGGACAATGACAACAATTAATGTAATTTATGGTACGGCAATATTAGAGAGGACTTACGAATTGCTTCAGGAAACGGTAACAACAATGAAGCACTTACGAAGTGATATGAAAGTCGTTATCAAGCCGAATCTTGTTGTTGCCAAACCGGCAAGAGAAGGCGCAACAACTCATCCTGAAATTGTTGAAGGAATTATTCGTTTTTTGAGGGATTTTGGTATTACGAAACCGGTTATTGCGGAGGGTTCATGGCTTGGGGAACAAACCGGCCGTGCATTTTCTTGTTGCGGATATGAGGTGTTGGCTAAACGGTACGGGGTACAAATTATCGATACTAAAAAAGATAATGTCCTTAAAAAAAACGCTTGCGGATTAACTCTTGGTATTTGCTCTGTTTTTTTGGAAGCCGATTTTTTGATTAACGTACCGGTATTAAAAGGGCATTGTCAAACGGTGATGACTTGTTGTCTTAAAAATTTGAAGGGTTGTATTCCTGACAGTGAGAAACGGCGTTATCACAATATCGGGTTACACAAACCGATTGCAGCGTTAAACACAATTCTGAAACCTGATTGGCACGTTATTGACGGAATTTGCGGTGATCCGGTTTTCGAGGAAGGCGGTAATCCTGTTACGGCGAACCGGATATTATTGGGAACGGATCCGGTATTGCTGGATTCGTACGGTGCAACTTTGCTGGGGTATTCGGCAGACGAAATCGACTATATTCATTACGCCCAAGAATATGGTATCGGTAATCTCTTTCGTGAAGATACAAAAATTAACGAGTTCCGAACAGAGAACCGCCCTAAAAAGATAACACAAAATCAAAGCCGGCTTGTACAGAAATTAGCTCCTTTGATCGAAGATAATAATGCGTGTTCGGCATGTTATGCCGCATTGATTTTTGCACTCAATAAATTGGGCATCAATAATTTCAATAAACAAATTACCGAAACTTTTAAAATCGGTCAGGGATTTCAAGGTAAACAATCAACCGGTATTGGAATTGGTGATTGTACCAAAAGATGTGAACATTATATTTCCGGTTGTCCGCCTTCCGCAGCAACTATTGTTCAGACATTAAAAAACTTAATAAAAGATAAATAACTGAATAGAATGCCTACTTCTTGCAGTCATAAATTTAATTTTTCGTAATATAATCAGTAGAATATTTATTTTGAATTATTTCTGACTGTAGAATTATTGTCATTGTGATAGTAATCCGCTTGCGAACCATTCACTTATAACTATTCATTTTGATGTGTCAATGAGGTATTATTTTTAAATAAACAATTACTTTGTACAATCCTTTTTTTGTAATTGTCTATTTTGGTCCGCAGATTTTCGTAGATTTTCATCCATAGATTTTCGCAGATATTCGATATTCTCGGATTTTCAAGGATTCTTTTTTGAGAGTACGAAATAACGAAACAAACAGAAGGAAGAATAGATCAAAAATAGAGAACATTATTTTCAAAAACCCTTTTTAAAATAATCTGCGAAAATCTGCGTCATCTGCGGACGATTGGAATGACGATTGGAATTATGTGGTTGTTAATAAAATAGACAGTTACCTTTTTTTATGTTCAATTTTCCCTAACAATTGACGTTATGATATAAAATTCCTTATTCTGTAAATTGATTTAACAAAGAATTTACAGTCAGGTACGAGTATTATCGCAACGTTTTTTATTTGTTTTCATTTGGAGAGATAAACATGATTTTTTATCGTATATCATTCGGAACTTATTACAAAAATGATTTTATTGATCTTGAAGAAACGGTTGATAATTATCTTGCAGCGCTTGCCCGAAACGGTCAAATTGATAAGACATACACGATTGTTCCTTGGCAAAAACAGGTTATTGCTTATGTCAAAGCCATTGGTTTAGAAGCGGATCAGTTAAAGTCTCATAGTGCTTATGGAAAAGAACGTTTCAAAGATATTGAAAAGATTTTTAAACGAAAACCGATCTGGTATTATAATGAGGATTTTCCGCCGAAACAAAAAGCAATCTGGAAAAACGCTTCGTTTCTTTATCTTTTTACGCCATCCTATTTACCGGGTACACCGCTTTATCGCGGAGATAATAATGACGCAATACCGTTATATCGTGTACCAATAACAGATTATGAGCGTGAAAATATTTATTTTTGGCAACAATATTATCAAAACTGCAACAATATCTGGATGGAAAACGGTAAATTGGAGATCAATGTTTATCGTATGCTTGCCGATCCTGAAAGTGAACTTTCCAAACAAGGGCGTGAATTATGTCTTGCAATTGAAAAAGCGACAGGAATTCCGACTTATTACTATTTGCTGCGATTTTTTAGACGAAAACTCGACGATGAAGTCCAGCGAAAATGTCCTATTTGTCATCATTCATGGGAAGTCAAACAATCACACCCGCAAACGTTATTTTGTCATTTTGATTTTCAGTGTTTTAATTGCCGTTTGGTTTCTCACATTCCCAATGGAACAGTTAATTTACGCTACGCAAAAATCGGGGAGTAACCGGTGAATCAAAATTACAAAATAAAAATAGAAATAGAAACAAAAAACCAACCAATTGATAACAGGATTGAGTATAACGGTTTTGTTGAGTCATTGTTCTAGTTCCTTATTTAGTAGAATGAAAAGGAAATGGGTTAGGGTTTTGTTATCTCCATACAATACTGTCTATACAACACTGTCCGAACAACATTTGTCTGAAAATGGGCGGCGACAAACGACGGGGTGTTGGCGACAACTCATTACCAACGTTAAACAAGCAGAAATCGGTACGTACCGAAAGGCAATCGGTACGTACCGAAAGGCAATCGGTACGTACCGAAAAGCAATCGGTACGTACCGAAAAACAAATCGGTACGTACCGAAAAGCAATCGGTACGTACCGAAAAGCAATCGGTACGTACCGAAAGGCAATCGGTACGTACCGGAAAGCAATTGGTACGTACCGGAAAGCAATTGGTACGTACCGAAAGACAATCGGTACGTACCGAAAAGTAATCGGTACGTACCGAAAAGCAATCGGTACGCACTGAAAAGCGGTAATTATTCTCAAATGGGGTGTCGTTGATAGTTGATAGTTGATAGTTGATAGTGGATAGTGTCGCATGCGGAATTATTACCGTTTAGGTAGTAATCTGCTTGCGACACTATCCACTATCAACTATCAACTATCAACTATCAACTCTCCACTCTCCACTCTCCACTATCAACTATCACTATTATCTCGCCGCAGGGCTTTGGAAAATGGGAGAGTTCCTGCTCCGGCGGTTACGTTTCGCTTGACCGCCGATTATGCATTTCACACCCCTAGCGGGGTTAAGAGCAAAAAACAAAAATTCCACGGATAGATTACGTTTTTGGGAACTTCTAAAAACTCATTTTTTTAGGAA
>JAITIZ010000514.1 GCA_031279215.1 Planctomycetaceae bacterium | reverse complement strand
TTTTTGCGGAAGAACGATTTTATCCTGTCGGCGTGATTCGGTTACCGGAAGCGTATCCTTCGGCGGAAAATGTTTATTCGGCAGAAAAAATGTTCGATAATAATCCCGAAACTTATTGTTGTCTTCTTGATGAAAGCCGAACCGGAAAACAGAACAACAAAGCAATTCCCGCCAACGGAGCAACTCCTGTCGAAGGGGAACTTGTTGTTGATCTCGGTAAAACAATCGCTGTTTCCGGTCTCGTAATAAAGTCCCGGAATGCTGCCGGTACCTATTTGCCGAAACAAATTGATATTTTCATGTATAACAATAATACCGTTGACGAAAATCAGATTGTTTGGTTACGCCCAAAAGTTTCCATTCCTAATTGTCAGAACGGTAATTCGACCGCTGTTGCCTGGAAAGAAGTGCAAACACGATTCATCGGAATTCGTGTTCTCGAAAGTTACGAATCAGGACCGAAACATTTTAATTTTCAAATTGCCGAATTATCGTTCTTTAACGGTCAACCGCCGGAAGAAATTCTCGCAACAACTTCAAATCCGCCGGAAATGGCTTTGACAGAACAACGGTTGCATCGTGATTGGATGTATCAGGATTACGGTCTTAAACTTGACGGTTGTTTTACTTCAACAGAAAATGCAGCTACGGAAACAGCAATGTTGCAAAAAATTATCACGGAACTCGGCAACAACGGGTTTGATGTTTTTCCGTTACGCGAAGAACTTGAAAAATTGTTGTCTGTTCCGGGAAATGATCCGCGATGGAAAGAATTTTATCTTAAAGGATGCCGGTTACGGCGGCAACTCCGTTTGGCGTCGCTTGCCGAAAAAACACCAAAAATTGTTTATACCAAACATTGTGTTTTGAGCGGTCCCGTACATTATTCGTGGACAGACGAACTCACCGATCAACAATATACGGAACGAATTCGTGATTTTCGACCCGGTGCCCAACTTTGTATGTTGACGGTTCATTCGGACGGTTTTGTAAGCAATGAAATTTTGTTCGAAAAAACCAACGGAATGATTCGTGATCCGAATATTTCGTATGACGGTACAAAAATTATTTTTTCGATGCGGGATAATTACGAAACAGATGATTTTCATCTTTACACAATGGATTTGACCAATCAGCGTAAAATCACACCAATTACTTTTGGTAACGGTTGCAGCGATGTGGAGCCGTGTTTTTTGCCGAATGATGATATTGTGTTCCAATCGACCCGTTGTACTCAAATCACGGATTGCTGGCGTCAAGCGGTTTCCAATCTTTACTTGTGTCATTCCGACGGCAAGTTTTTACGGCGAATCGGTTTTGATCAGGTTCACACAAATTATCCGCAAGTTCTCGATAATGGTACAGTTATCTATACTCGTTGGGAATACAATGATCGAGCACAAATTTTTCCGCAACCTCTTTTTATGATGAATCCCGATGGTACGGGGCAAACAGAATATTACGGCGGTAATTCGTGGTTTCCGACTTCAATTTTACACGCGCGAGGTATTCCGGGAACGAATAAAGTGATTGGTATTGCTTCGGGACATCATGTCAATCAACACGGTAAGTTGATCATGGTTGACCGTTCACGCGGAACACAAGGAAATACCGGAATTGATTTTCTGGCTCCGGTTCGCAAAGCCGCCGTACCGGAAATCACTCAATATCAAGAACAAATAGATCGTTTCGGTCAAACCGGTGAACAGTTTCAATATCCGTACGCTTTGAACGAAGAACATTATCTTGTAACATATTCACCGGAAGGTTATTCGTGGAAGCAAGGCGGTAATATTTACAATCCTCCTTTTGGAATCTATTGGATGACTGCGGATGGACGCCGGGAACTTCTGGCTTATGATCCAACTATTTCTTGTAACCAATCCGTTCCGCTTGTTTCCCGCTCAAAACCAACACTCAAACCATCACAAATTGATCTTGCGCAAAGTACCGGAAAATATTATGTACAGGATGTTTATTATGGCCCCGGTCTTGTCGGAATTGAACGCGGTCTTGTCAAAAAACTTCGCGTGGTTGGACTGGAATTTCGCGCCGCAGATGTCATGTACAACTCAAACATCGGAGAAGGCGGTCAATCACATTGCCGAACACCAATTTCCATCAACAACGGTTCATGGGATGTGAAACACGTTCTCGGTGAAATTACTGTTGAAGAAGACGGTAGTACATATTTTGAAGTTCCTGCCCGAACTCCTGTTTATTTTCAACTTCTTGATGAAAAAGGTTACGTTATTCAAACGATGCGAAGTTGGTCAACACTTCAACCCGGTGAAACATTCGCCTGTATTGGTTGTCACGAAAATAAAACGGTTACTGCTCCGTCACAGTTGACTGCCGCAATGCGGAAACAACCGCAAAAACTATTACCTCATGTTGACGCTTACGGTTCTTTGGATTCGGCGGCGTCTTATCTTGGTGTTAATCGTCCCAAAGGTTTTACTACGCAGGAACAATACGAAGGTTTTAGTTATCCGAAACAAATTCAACCGATTTGGAATAAACATTGTATTTCGTGCCACAACGGTATGAACAATACCGCCGACAAACAATCTCCATTTGATTTGAGCGGAACGGTTTTATCATTTGATTGGAAACATGCTCCGAATAATGGTGATGCCACACAAAATGCGTTGCGCGATTTTTCGGCATCATACCTTTATCTAACGAATTTCGGAAACGGTAGTCAATTGGTTAATTGGATCAGCGCACAATCACGCCCAACAATGTTATTGCCTTACACTTATGGAGCCGCCCAAAGTAATCTGATGACATTTCTGGAACCGTTGCATTATGATGTTGTGTTGACGCCGGAAGAAAAACGGCTTATTGCCTGCTGGATTGATTTATGTGTTCCGTTTTGTGGTTCGTACACGGAGGCAAACCAATGGAGTGATATTCAAAAAGCAACGTATGCCTACTACGAAAACAAACGGGCAATACTTGCAGAAATTGAAATCGAAAATCTCCGGGAACTTTATCGAACAAAAATAGAACCGGAACAACATCTCTTGAAACCGTTCCCAATAATCTATCATTTCGGACGTGATGAAAGAGATTTGTTTATCAAACGTTGGCTGCAATCGCCAATCATACCGTAATCACCTACACTATTTTTCGTATCTAAAATGAATTGGGATATGATTATTTACCACCAATTGATTGAATACAACAAAATAGATTTCCCGTCAGTGAACTCCCGTTATTAGTTTATTCGTTGAAAATAAAAATTGAATTATTAGAGATAGACCCATTCAATGGATATACCGATAAAGTAATTCCATAATTACGACAACTAATACCATAAAAAAAGTCAACCAACCTCCGAATCGGGCAGCATGAGATATGATAAACCGTATATCTTCATGCCGTGTTGCCGCATAACAAAGGGAAAAAACAATAATCAACGGAATAGCAGAAAAAATCATCAAAATAATAAAATAAGAATTTCGTAATGTTTCAGTGAAAAATTTTTGTAATATATCAGTGGAATAATTTTTTTGGTTCTATTTTCGCGGCATTTTGTTAATTTCTTATGTTTTCTTAGTCCCGCAGGGACGAGATGTGCATAACCGTAGGTGTAGCGCAGCGCAACCTACGGTCAAAATGCCCGACATAACAAAGCCCCACACGGGGCGAGATTATTGATAGTTGAGAGTGGAGAGTTGATAGTGGATAGTGTCGCAAGCGGATTACTACTTAAACGACAATAATTCCGCATGCAACACTATCAACTATCCACTATCAACTCTCAACTATTATCTCGCCCTTGCAGGACTTTGGAAAAGGAGGGAGTTCCTGCTTCGGCGGTTGCGCTTCGCTTCACCGCCGGTTATGCATTTCACACCCCTACCGGGGTTAATATCACAAAAAAAAAATTCCACTGATATATTACGAAAATTTTTGTTTCCACTCTTTTCGTATGTTTTATTTTTTCACAATATTTCAATGGAATTTTTGAAATTTGAAATTCAAGATTACTCAACAGTGTTACCTAATCTCCCAACCGTTCCATTGGACCTCTTGAAAAAATTCCGTTGAAATATATTTATATTACCGATTTTTATGTTCGCTCTTTACTTGCTGCCTTACGTGAAAGTTTGATACGGTTCTGTTCATCAACAGCAATAACTTTAACCGGAAAACGATCACCGATTTTGACGTGATTATGAATATTATCGATATATTCATCGGCAAGTTCACTGATATGACAAAGTCCGTCGCGTCCGGGTAAAATTTCGATAAACGCACCGAAATCTTTGATACTTGTTACCTGACCTTCATAAATTTTGCCGATTTCCACGGAACCGGTAATTCGAGTTACTTCATCGAGAGCTGCCAAGGCACTTGTTTCATCGGACGAGGCAATTGAGACGGTTCCGTCGTTCTCTATTTCGATTAAGGCACCGGTTCTATCCTGAATTCCGCGAATCGTTTTACCGCCGGGTCCGATTAGGAGACCGATTTTATCGGGATCGATTTTTGTTTTGAATAATCGCGGGGCGTAAGTTGAAATTTCTTTAGCCGGTCGTGGAATTGCGTTGAGCATTTTACGAAGTATCTGAATTCGTGCTTCGCGTGATTGAATTAAGGTTGCCTTGATAATATCCAGACTAATTCCGTCAATTTTAAGATCAAGCTGAATTCCGGTAATACCGTTCTGTGTTCCGGCAATTTTGAAATCCATATCGCCGAAATGATCTTCGTCTCCCATAATATCTGTCAGAAGAACCCAACGTTCACTTTCCTTCACCAATCCTACAGAAATTCCGGCAACAGGATTTGAAATAGGAACACCTGCTGCCATTAAACCGAGAGTTGCACCGCAGACGGTTGCCATGGAACTGGAACCATTGGATTCCAGAATATCAGAAACAACTCGAATTGTGTAGGGGAAATCTTCGGGATAAGGAATTACCGGTTTAACACTACGTTCTGCTAAAGCACCGTGACCATATTCGCGCCGTCCCGGTCCGCGAATTGGTTTACATTCACCAACCGAAAAACTTGGGAAATTATAATCCAGCATGAACTTTTTTGAATATTCATCGAACAAACCATCAACACGTTGTTCATCCCGTGCGGTTCCCAACGTAACCGTAATCAATGCTTGTGTTTCACCGCGTTGGAACACCGCAGAACCGTGAACTCGCGGTAAAACATTTATTTGGCATTCAATTTCACGAACATCTTTCATTCCCCGTCCATCGGGACGTGTTCCCGAAAGAATTTGATCCCGAACAATTCGTTCTTCAAGTTCATTCCACGCAATATCAAAAAGGTCTGCATCCCATTGGGGTTTATCGTCAACCGGAGGATCAAGATCAGAAACTTCATCGATAATATCATCCGCTTTGATCAATGTTTTATTAATCTCGCAAGATTTTGATGCAGGAAAAAATTCTTCCCGTGCTTTTGTTTTGAGAGTTTCACAAGCCTCGTAACGATCTAATTTACCGGTTGTTCGTTTTGCTGCCCAAAAGTCATCATAATATTTTTCTTTGAGTGCTTCGTACAGTTTTTCGAACTGGGGTTTTGTGTAAGTCAATCGGGTAGGCTGAATTTTTTCAATCAATTCCAATTGCAGATCAACGATTTCCTGAATATATTGATGAGCTGTTGTAAGAGCTTCGAACATGAGGTCTTCGGGCATTTCACGAGCAAAACCTTCAATCATGAGGATATGATCACGATTACCGGAAACGATGATGTCCAATTCACTTTCTTCAAGTTGTTCTGAGGTTGGAAAGGGGACGAATTTCTCGTTGACATAACCGAGCCGAATAGATGCCAAAGGTCCGTTAAACGGCAACGGTGAAATCGCAATAGCTGCTGCGGAACCATTCATTGCCAAGACGTCAGGATCAATTGTTCGGTCGCATGCTAAAGTGAAAGATTGAACTTGGACTTCGTTGTAAAACCCTTTTGGAAAAAGGGGACGCAAGGGTCGATCTATTAATCGGGAAGTTAGAATTTCTTTGAGTCCGGGTCGTCCTTCCCGTTTAATGAATCCTCCGGGGAATTTTCCGGCGGCGGCAGTTCGTTCTCGGTAATCGCAAGTCAACGGGAAAAAATCTGTTCCGGGGCGACTTGGTCCGGTGGTTGCGGCACAAAGGAGAACTGTTTCATCGTATCCGATTAAAACACTTCCGGCTGCTTGTTTGGCGAGTTCGCCTGTTTCCATCCAAAGTAATCCTTTTCCGATTTTTTTTTCTACTCGATGTTTCATTATAATTTACAATACTTTCTTTGCTTAGAACTTTACTTTAGTTCAGAATGTTGTTAGACCGCAACAGGTAAGGTAAAACAAAACGTTAATACATTTAACGCAACGACATTTTTATTATCTGTTAATCGGTTTTGTACTATTTATGGTTTCCAATTTTGTTCCCGTTCTGATTTTATGAGAGCGGGATAAACATTTACAACGGTTTTATAAAAACGTTTTTGACCGATAAACGATTATCAACACGGGATGAAACACGTATTGAAAACGAGAAAGCCGAAACCGTTGAGTATTGTTTGGCTTTAATTCATTTCCGAATACCGAGAGCCTGAATAATGGTAACATAACGTTGCGGCTCACGATCTTTGAGATAATCAAGAAGCCGACGGCGGCGACTTACCATCATCATTAGTCCGCGTTGGCTGGAATTATCTCGTTTATTGACTTTGAGATGTTCTGTCAAAAGGTTGATTTTTTTAGTCAGGATTGCGATCTGAACTTCCGACGAACCTGTATCACTATCAGTGCGTTTGAATTTTTCGATTAAATCCTGTTTTTCTTCTTTTGTCAGCAGGGTCATAATTGCTGTGTTCCTCCAAAACTAAAAACGATTAACGAACGAACCTAATTTTTTATTCGATATTTCTGAGTAAATCTATATCCAATACACAAGAGGAGTCTAGTTTATCAGATTGACCTGATTCTGACAACGGGGGGCAACAAAAGAAGTATTGAAAAGAACGATTATCGTAAATATCTTATCAAAATATCAACAACCAACGATCCTTTGGTGTGTGAAGATTTTTAGAAAATTCATAATTTTTCAGTGGAAATTTTTTGTGTAATTAATTTATCAGAATTTTTGGGGGACAAATTGGGGCAGGTAACTGTCTTTTTGATAACTTTTCGCCACTTTTCACCACTTTTCACCGATGATTGATTCTATTTTCTTCTACTCTGAAAGGACAACATCTTGTAGTTGAGGGTTGATAGTTGGCAGTGCCGCATGTAAAATTATTGCCGTAACTGTCTATTGGTAATTATTCAGTAGTGTTTATTCACGAGACAGGCAACGTTACACGATTATGATGTTCATTTTAAAGTAGTTATTAATGTGTTTAATGTCGGATGTATTGTGATTTGGTAATTGGGTGATTCAATGGTAAATCAGACCTTTCAGTAAAGGGTAAAAATCATCGTTAATATTTAACGGGAACTTCTAAAAACCTAATTTTTTGACCCCAAAAATATTCTCAAGCCTTTATTTTTAAGGATGCAATATTTGAGAAACAAGGTTTTTAGTAGTTCCCATATTCAAATGAAAATAATTACAGGCTAAACGATACCGTAACATAAAAATACAAAAATTCCTGATACAAAAAATAAAAAAATTGGAAAGGGCAGTTAAATATAACATAACTATTTAGTAGAATAGGCGAATGACTAATAAACAGCATTCTCAAAACCTCATTTTTGACAAAACAACCTCAATAACAATAATTCCATTAAAAAATCAAACCTTATTGTTGTATGGTGAGATACGATTAATTTTTGATTGAAAATTAGACGCGAATAAGGTTATTTGTATTGTTGTCTTTTGCTATTAAGGTTGTTTTATTTAAAAATAAGATTTTTAAAACTGTGATTGTACATTTTCGTTATTCCACTAAATAGTTACTTACAAAGGAATTTCAGAGGTGGTCTGATATTTACTGCAAATCACCAATTTTTGTAACCATGACCTAGGGAAA
>JAITIZ010000510.1 GCA_031279215.1 Planctomycetaceae bacterium | reverse complement strand
TTAAGCGGTACTGTTGTCAAGTCAATTCAACGACAAGAATACAATATTGTGAGCAATGTAATTGCGCAAGAATCATTGACACTGAATCCGAATGAAACGATAAGTATCAACGAAAATGGTACAAATTTTGTCAGGCGAACTGTTTACTCATGGTACGATAAATCTGGTCGCCAAACGGTTCAGGCGGATTACGGCAGCGGCACAACGATCTGGACAAATGCTGCAAAACCGACAAGACCAAACAATGCGCCAGCAAATTCAACCGAAAATTATTTAGTAACAAAATATGGTTATTCGCCAACATCGGGACTTTTGGAATCAACAACTGATCCGAAAGGACTTGTCAAACAGATATTTTATGACGCATTAGGGCGAGTAACTAAAACGCTTGAAAATCCCATTACTAGCGGAACTAATTCTGATGAAAATGTCGAAGTTCAATATACTTTTGACGGTCTCGACAATATGACAACTCTTACTGCCGTCAATCCGACAACCGGCAATCAAGTTACAAAATATCTCTATGATGATGCCTATAATGTATCCTTGCAAACTTCTGTAATCTATCCTGATTCGTCTGATACCAATTCCAATGGAACCGATCAGGTGAAAACAACTTATTATCTTGACGGTAATTCCAAAATATCAACCGATCAAAACGGTAATGTAAAAACATTTTCGTATGACGTTTATCGTCGTCCGATTACTGATGCAGTAACAACACTCGGTAGTAATGTTGATGGAACCGTGAGAAAACTTGCAAGAAGTTATACAACACATGGAGCATTAGAAAAAATCTCATCAATTGATTCACAAAATACTATTTTGAATGAAGTTAAATATGAATACGATTTAAATTTGAAACTGAAAAAACTTTATCAGTCTCAATCAGGTTCTGTTACGACATCAACGCCGTATCTTGAATATTCGTATGATTCTGCACATAATAATCGTTTGTCCGGTGTTACTTATCCAAGTGGAAAGGTATTGACGTACAATTACAACAGCTTTGATAATATAACTTCGATTAATTAAAACACAACGCCGATTGTTTCATATATTTATGACGGTTCCGGTAGTCCAATGCAAACGACATATAATGAACCCGATGTTTCACTAACTTATGTCAACGGCGGACTTGATCGTTATGGACGAATTATCAATCATTCATGGATCAAAAACACTGCTCCGCTTGTTCACATTATTCACAGTTACGATTACAACGGAAATCGTACAAAACGTTACGATCCTGTTCACGCTGCAAATTCGGAACTTTATACTTATGATAATCTTGGTCAAATTAAAACCTTGAATCGCAGTGTTTTAAATAATGATCACACATCAATTCCAACCATAAATCACAGCGAATCATGGAATTTCGACAAAACCGGTAACTGGTCACAATATATAAAAAATGGCGTTACTGAAAACAGAACACACAACGCCGCCAATGAATTGCAGGGTATTGCAACCCATGATGCTAATGGTAATATGGTGTTAATGCCTGGTTTGAAGGGTAAATATGATGCATGGAATCGACTAGTTGAAGTTCGCGATTCAAACGACAATTTGATTGCAAGTTATGAATACAACGGATTGAATCAGAGAATCAAAAAAACTGTAAACAATATTAAAACAAAATCATTTTTCAACGAAAACTGGCAAGAAGTTGAATCAGTTACAAATAATCAAGTAACAAGTTACGTTTGGGGATTGAGATATATCGACGATTTAGTGTTGCGAGAAAAAGGCGAAGAACGATTATATTCTTTTGCCGATCCGAATTGGAATGTTATAGCAATTTGCGATACAACCGGTGATGTTCAAGAACGTTACTCTTACGATGCTTTCGGAAAACGGAATGTTTTTGACGACAATTTCGTTGTAAAAACAGATTCCGATTTTAATTGGAACCGAGCCTTTACAGGACAGGTACTCGATCTTGAAACAGAATTGATGTTGTATCGGAATCGGTATTATCATACGGAACTGGGAATATTTGTTGTTAGAGATATTCTTGCTTATAGAGGAAAAGACATCAATCTTTATCGTTATATTTTTAATCATCCTAATATTCACCTTGATCCTTATGGTTTACAAATTAGCATATATGATTTAGGTAAACAAAATCCTGCTCCATCATCTAAACCTTCCATTCCGACCATAGTAGATCAACCAGACCCTTGGCAAAATATTCCGCCGGGTCGAATATTTCCTCCACCTATTCCAGAGCAAGTTAAATGTTATTGTAGTGAATACATTAACACGAATCCCGGCACTGGTGGAATTGTTGTTTGTTTTAATGGAGTAAAATATCCTTGTACAAGAGTACCTACAGATAGAGAAGAATCTTGTAATAAAGTTTTTGCTATCTGTGGACTACAACATGAAAATGTTCATGCTAATCAAAAGGATATGCAATGTACACCTGGTAATCCTAGACCGCACGCGGCTTGGGCATGGAGTAATGTAATTGGAAGATTAGAAATCCAAGCATACGAAAAAAGTATTGGATGTTTTAAGACTGCTCTAAAAAATGCTAAAACAGAAAATTTAAGTAAAAATTGTACAGATAAAATAAAAGCGGAAATCATTCGCCAAGAGCGTCTTAAAGAAATTTATGAATCTCACTAAGAGTTTTTTCTCTAAAATTCAACAAACAATATTTTTTATAACTTGACAAAAATTTTTTGTAATTTTCAAAATGGATTTAACTTGTTTTTTAACTATAAATTTTTATGACGGGCAAAAATTTTTATGTTTTAGTGGTACTAGTTGTTTTTGAAACATTATTATTCCTTATGGTGTCTTGTTTTTGTAGGCATTCCCAAACAGCCAATAGTGATAGACAGAATAATTTTGATTTTCTACACAGAGGCATTGTCATAAAGTCAAAAACCGTTATTCCAGTCCTACCTAATTATACGAGAATAGAATATCCAAGATTTCTTTCTTTATTTAAGGAGTTGAATGATCCAATATTTGCATGGTGTGCTATTGATCGTTCCAGTTGGCATGCAACCGTCTTATTATGTATTTATGAAAATGGTACAATTATCTGGAATGCTTGCTTAGATGAATCTACTGGTGTCAAATTTGAATACTTTAGTGCTCAAAAATTTAAAACGGAATTTTTTTATCGATCATGTATTGAGCAAACAGAAATAGAGAATTTTAGAAAAACTGCTGCCACAAAACAGGCGTGGAAATTCAACGAAAAATGTCCGCTTGTTCCAAACGAATCACCTATGTACACTATTTTTTTTCGAGAAAAAGGAAATCCAACAGTATATCTTCGTAGTAACATTGGTCCTATGTGTATAGACACAAGTTTCGGTAAAGATTTTCTTGATGAATGGAAATATTTTGTAGAATCATCAAAAAATATGATACAGGAAAAAAAAGAAAAATTTGAATCATCCGAATTTATTTTTGTTCGAATGAATTATTAGTAACTATTGCGTTTGTCCAATAATTTTGAAACCGCTAAAATTATCTATACGATAATAGAATTGGGGTGTACTTGTCCAGGAAAGTTGAAATGACTTAAAAGATCCGTACGGTAATAGAATTGGGGATAATTTTTAAGGAGTGCTACGAGAAATGAAGTGAGTTGTCGCTTCAATAATATTCAA
>JAITIZ010000480.1 GCA_031279215.1 Planctomycetaceae bacterium | reverse complement strand
ATGCTGGTTGCCCCGTTGGGGCGAAATGTTACGAAATATTTTAACCGAAATAAAGGAATAAACGGTAACATATTTCAACAAAAAATAAATTAAAAAATTTATTTATCGTTTTTATCTAAAAAATTAAAAAAAATTACAAACGAATTTTAAAGTGTAATTGGTATAGTACCTTACGGGAACGATGACAAGATAGACTGTTACGAATTAACCGCTTACATTAGGCGAAAGTTTTATGTTAAACATTTGCTTTCAATTATAAGAGATAACTATGTCCACACGATTCTGCCGATTTTTTTATTTTACATTAATTTATTGCGGATTATTTTGTGGTGTTTCAATAGTGTTCACATCGGCAGATGAACCGCCGCAAAAAATGGAACAAACTATTGTTGTTCAAGAGGAACAAAAACAGGAACAACAAAATTCCGCCGACAAATCCAAAGAACAAAAGGAACCCAAAGAAAAAACAGAAAAACATCCCTTGCTGCAACTTGAAAAAGTTACCGTTATTATTGAGGGTGAAGTCCTTCAACAAGAAGGGATTCACGAATGGGCAGGCAAGGCGGGTAAACTTGTTACAGAATGGTATCCGAAAATGGAGGCATTACTTCAATCGGATGGTTATATTCCGCCCAAAGAAGTAACACTTATTTTTCGCAAAATGGACGGAGTTGCTTACACTACCGGAAACATAATTTATATTTCTGCTAACTGGATTCGCCGTCAACCGAATGATTTCGGAATGGTCGCACACGAATTGGTACATATTATTCAATCATATCCTCGACGTACCGGACCGGGTTGGATTACGGAGGGAATTGCCGATTACATTCGCCACGCCCATTATGAACCGAATGTAAAACTGCCGCGAATCAATCCCGATCATGCCAGTTATCGTGACGCTTATAAAACAACTGCCGGATTTTTTATCTGGATCGAAAAGAATTACAATAAAGAATTTGTCAAAAAATTAAATGTTGCGATGCGGGAATGTACTTACAAAGATGATATTTTCCAAGACCTTACCGGAAAACCTCTCGATGATCTTTGGAAAGAATATGCAGACACCTTTAGAAGTAACAGTCTCTTTTATTAACGAGCATATAATTGAAATTGTCCGCAGATTTTCGCAGATTATTTTAAAAAGGTTTTTTGAAAATAATTTTTTGGTAATCTATCAGTGTAATTTTTATTTTGTGATCACTCTTATGATCTTTTTCTTTTGCCTGAAAGGATTTTATGTTGTTACTTAAATTGTTTTGTTAAGGAAATTTAAACATAAAAAATGGGACGGCACAAAATATAGTGAGGTATTGACTGATTACCGAAACACATCGGCTTCGATTCGGTAAGGAGTTTCTCCGGTGTTGTCATTTTCGTTGACGTAAAGAATACCGCCAACACGTACCGG
This sequence comes from Planctomycetaceae bacterium, assembly GCA_031279215.1. Lineage (GTDB taxonomy): Bacteria > Planctomycetota > Planctomycetia > Pirellulales > Thermoguttaceae > WRKP01. Next base: position 1,367 of record JAITIZ010000480.1, on the reverse strand, counting down.
ACTGGTTCGATAAGGTACTTTGAGACCGCCGGAAAGTGTTACTTCAATCATTTCAGTCGGATTTCTGGTTGTTGCTCCGAATTTGCCTTGCTCAATAGCCGGAACTAATATGAAACGATCAATATTGGTCATTTGGCGGGTCGGAAACATATAACCCTCAATAAAAACCGGTACACCCAAAGTAGAATTTCCTTGTTCATCAAGATGAGATGATAAAGCAATGATTGCCTCTGGAATACGTCCGGTTTTAGGATCCGCTGCCAATTGGGTAAAATCAATTTCAACATATCCCAACGGTATTTCAAAAGAATAAGCGTAAATCTGATACGAAATCCCGGCAATCAAAAAAATTAACGATAATATCACGCCCGCTGTAGATATACCAAGTCCGCTTAACTCTTCCGAAGCTTGAAGAATTTTTCGTATCGCCAAAATTCCCAACAAAATTCCCAACAACGGAAAAATAATAAAAATCAAACTAATAAATGTTAAAACAGATAAACAACCTAAAATTACAGAACCAACAGATTCTGCTGTTAATGTGCGGTAATCAGGGGTATCATCAGGCAGAACTTCATCGTGATCCTGATAATAACCTTTTAAAGCATCATCAAATTCTGTTCGCCGCCGTTTGGGTTCAAATGGATCGCTCATAAAAATCACTCCTGTTAAACCTGTGTTTTTTACAACTACTCTCACAATATCAGTACAATATCGGTGTTCCTCTCACTTGAATTACCGATGTTGTTCTCAAGGCAAGGCAATAGGCAAGTCAATCAAACCGCCCTTACGGAAAAAGATCGACCGCCTTAATAGACCTTACCATTATCCACATTTGTAAAGTAATGTAAATGATTAAAAAAGATGTAATATTTCAGCGGAATAATTGTTTTTTATATTAGCCCCGATAGGGGCGTTAGGATTATAGCCCGCCCCAACGGGGCGGGGCAAAGTCCAACCGCACCTCAAAGCCCTGAAAGGGCGGCAAGATTATTGATAGTGGAAAGTGGCGCATGCGATTTACAATTATTCCCGCTTAAAATCCGCTTGCGGCACTCTCCACTATCAACTCTCCACTATCAACTATTATCTCGCCCTTGCAGGGCTTTGGGAAAATGGGGGAGTTCCAGATCCGGCGGTGAAGCGAAGCGCAACCGCCGGTTATACATTTCACACCCCTAGCGGGGTTAAGAGTAGTTGATAGTGGAGAGTTGAACGTGGATAGTGCCGCAAGCGGAATTATTGCCGTTTTGGTAGTAATCCGCTTGCGGCACTATCCACTATCCACTATCAACTCTCAACTTTCCACTATCCACTATCAATCGGCAATCAGAGCCACAGCAAACCAACCCTTTTCAAGACGGCAA
>JAITIZ010000381.1 GCA_031279215.1 Planctomycetaceae bacterium | reverse complement strand
CGCATGTATTCGTAGTGATGTTGTCGTATTTATTGCTGCGGCAATTGCGGAATAGTTGGGAAGAGTTGGACATGACGGTTGAGGAGGGATTAGAATTACTGGAAACGCTCTGTACCATTCGTGTTCAACTGACCGGAACCGACGCCAAGCCCCCAATCATCATCAACCGCGTTCCCGAACCGCGAGAAGACCTCCAACAACTTTTTAAGTTCGGAAAAATTAGCGGATTAGGTATTTGCGGGATTTTCTTCGCTCCAGATTTCGCGAATACGTTCAATTTTCCGTTCGATGGTACGGCGGACACAACCGAGTTTTACAGCGATTTCTTCGGTGCGATGTCCTTCCAACGTCATCAATGCAATTTGCCGAAGTGTTTCATCACCAAGTTTATCAAGCAAAATCTGGCAATTTTCCGCAACAGCAAGAGCCAACTCCGGTGTTGGCTCCGTACCAAGAACATTACCAATACCATCACGATTGAGTTCCTCTTTTTGTCCAAAAACCGATTCGCCCCGAATACCTCCGCCACCACGTTTTCGGGCATAATGCCGCCGTAATTTCGCAGTTGCTTTTCTCGCAGTAATTGTTACGAGAAGTTTCCACAAATCTTCACGGTTTTTAATATTCCCAAATTTTTGCAAGGTCATTCCGTGATAAAAACTGTTCATCGCACTCAAGGCAACATCTTCTTCGTCAACATCACGCAATGGCATCCCATCCAATTTTCGACGCGCTAACCGAACCAGCCTGCCAAAATATTCGTTCCATATTTTGTTCGCAGCTTCTTCGTTGCCGTCTGCTAAATGAAGAACCCAATTGGAAACTTGTTCTGACATCAGAATAAAAGATTAATAATTTAATTTATTTAACGGAATCTGTTTAAGTTAATAGTAAATAGTTGATAGTAAATAGTTGATAGTGAATAGTGAATAGTACGGCAAGCGGAATTATTGCCGTTGGGGTAATATACTCATTGTACTTTAAAATTCGGTTTTATAAGAGTAGAATTTTTTTGAATACGGAAAATACGGAGCAATACTATAAAAATAGGATCATGACGCAAACAAATCGCGGTAATATACAACAAATTATTTCTCTGTGATCTCTGTAATTTCTGTGGTTAAAAATGATTTTTTAGAGGTTCCCTTTCTTTTCTCTGAATTGTTTTATGTGCGGCATCGAGAATTTGGATTAGAAGCGGGTCGGAATAAGAAAAATTCAACTCGTAAAGCCGACGAAGATATTCTTTGGCAATTTCCATATCGTCCTGATTTTCTGCCGCACACCACGCCAAACCTGCAAGACCCAACGCCTGATCTTCTACGTCAATATCACTAAAATCAGCAAATTCCTGAAAAATAGGAAGCGAATGTTCCGTATCCCCCATAATTCCTTCATGAAAATAACAACGAATCAATTGCCGTTTTGCTTTTCGCCCCCAAAAATATTCTTCTTCAGGAAAATAATCAAGAATACTTTGCCATGCGTCGGTTGTATTCAAAATACAGGCATAAACCCATTGTTCGGAAACCGTGTTCTGTTTGGCAATTCGGGCGGAACGCGGTTTTTCCAATGGATTAGGCATTGAGTACACCCGCAGAAAACCAAACGTTAAACCAATCAAAAATACCGCCGGAAAAATCAATAACCCCCAAAATCGAAAATGATGTTGTTGTTTTTTCAGTTGGTTTCCCCTTTGTAAAACCTGTTGAAGTTTTTCGGTAGTTGCTAAAAGTTGCTGATCGATACGCCCAATAAAAAACCGATCCCAATCACTCAATCGTGTTGAAGCTTCCGTATCGTTTAGATAAACCGTATAAAGTTCACGTAATTCCAATTGAACATCATAAAAGGACCGAAAACGTTTTTCGGGTTGTTTTTCGATCATTCGATGGACAATCCGTGCAAGCGGCGGCGGAATATCCGGTCTTAATTTTTCTAAAGGTTCCGGTTGTTGGTTTACGTGCTGCAGGGCGACCGAAAGAGCCGTCTCCCCGCGAAACGGCGGACGCCCCGCCAATGCATGATAACTGGTAATCCCCAACGAATACAAATCACTACGATGATCCAATTGTTTTCCTTGAGCCTGTTCGGGACTCATATAAAGCGGAGTTCCAAGCGTCATACCGATTTGCGTCAGAGCGGTTGCGGCGGTTGCCGAACCGTTGGAACCGCCAACCCGAGCAAGTCCAAAATCTGTAATTTTCACATCGCCATTGTCGCCAAGCAAAATGTTGTCCGGTTTAATGTCTCGATGAACAATTCCGGTTTGCGCCGCTTTTTCAAGCGCAGACGCAACATACCAAAGAATATCCGCAACTCGTTGGAACGGCAAAGGACCTTCCCGCCGAATCAGTTCTTGAAGCGTTTGACCCTGAACATATTCCTGAGCAATAAACCAAAAACCCTCAAAACAATCCGTCTGAAAAATCTGAACAAGATTGGGATGATTTAATGCAGCAATAGCTTTGGCTTCCCGAACAAAACGTTTAATATAAGTCTCGTCGTGAGCCAGTTCGGGTTTCAGAATTTTGACCGCAACACGCCGCCCTAATGAACGTTGTTCCGCCAAATAGACCTCCGCCATGGCCCCGCCGCCAATTTTGCGGAGAAGATGATAGTCCCCAAATTCCCGATTAGTTAAATCGTTGTTGTATATGATTCCCATAGATAATTTTGTTATGGCAACTTCTAAAAAAAGTGTTTATACAAATCTAACCCCAGAAAATTAAAGGGCAAACAACAAATTTTTAGATAAAATACCGTTTATTAGAAATTCCATCATAATTGCAGTCATGATTTAATTTGTGTTTATATTACGTTATTTTTCGGAAAACAACAAGTGGTATGGTAACAGTCTATTTTCTTAACAACCACATAATTGAAATCGTCCGCAGATGACGCAGATTTTCGCAGATTATTTTAAAAAATTTTTTGAAAATAATTTTCTCTATTTTTTGTCTATTCTTCCTTTGTTTGTTTCGTTCTTTCGTACGCTCAAAAAAGAATCCTTGAAAATCCGCGAAGATCGAATATCTGCGCAATCTGCGGACGAAAATCTGCGTAAATCTGTGTAAATCTACGCAATCTGCGTAAATCTGCGTAATCTGCGTAATCTGCGGACACAAACAGACAATTATGCGGTATGGACATTATAATTGTTGTAATCTGATTTCATTTACACTAAATTTTGCTGAAATGAGAAAAAAAGTCGGCTTATATTCTATTTGGGTTGTAAAATAGTAAAGTATCTTTGATCGTGACCCGTTCCCCCTCCCCCCTGGAAACATGTCTCGTTTAGTGAACAATTGGCAATTTGTTCGAAATAAAGTCATTTGCCTGATATTGGCAATAGGACTTTTTTTTTCTATTTCTGGTTGCCGTAGTTTTTCTTCGAAATCGCCGAAGTTGCCGTTGTCACAGGAACCGGTTCCAACGGGTTCGGCTCCTGTTTCAACACCCCCAATAACAACACCCCCAATAACAACACAACCGGTTGCGAAACAACCAATCCCTGAAAAATCAACACCGCCCCAATCTTCACCGATTCGTATTACTTCGTACCGACCGCCGACATTTCTGGAATTGGAAAACCAATCAAAATCTATTCCCGAATCTTTTCCCGAAAAAACAATGATGTTCCGTTCAAGTGTTCCAGAACATTTTATTGTTAAAAAAGAAGTTTTACCTTCCCAAAGTAAACCGATTCCAGTGGGGTCTGAGCAACTGGTTTCTGAACAACCGGTTTCTGAACAGCCGGTTTCTAAACAACTGGTTTCTGAAAACACCACTGTCAATATCCCTACCAACAATATCCCTACCAATACTTCCACAGATGTTGATGTTTTGAACCGGCGAATTGCCGAATTGGAAAAAGCATTAGCGGAAAGTGAAAACCAATCGGAACAGGAAAAACAACCGACAATTGTTTCAAAACCAATTGTTTCAAAACCAATTGTTCCTCAAGTTCAATCACCTCGTTGGGTTCCGACCATCAATCATTCGGGAGTTACCGTATCTTCTGATGGTGAACGGATACGAATTGCGGTGATTGATCAAGTTCTTTTCCAGTCGGGAACTTGGCGATTAAACCCCGACGCCGAAGAATTGCTCCGTAAAATTGTTGGAGAAATTCGGGCTAATAACCCCAATGCCCTGTTGGAAATCGAAGGTCATACTGACGGTGTTATGAACACTGATCCGGCAAACGCAACTCAAAAACACGATATTTCATCAGCAAAAACAATGGTTATTATGGATTATTTTGTTCGTTCACTCCGTTGGAACGCAACCAAAATCAAGACTAGTCATTTTGGTTCGAGCTGCCCTGTTGCCGATAACAACACTCCCGAAGGGCGAATCCAAAATAACCGGATTGAAATCGCGGTATCGCCAATGTGATGTTTCGGCGAAACATGGCCTACCTCTGGATAATTCACGTGAACAATAACCCCAAAAATGCCGAAATCACCCGAAAATTTTTAACCATTTTAACAACCAGCCTGGGAACATTAGGTATTTTTTTATAAAAAAGGCGGTCTCCAAAAGTCCAGTTGACTTTTTAGAGCCGCCATTGAACAATCAATTAGCCATTGACTAAAATCGTAATACAAACTAAAAATTGTATCGGAATGAAGCAGCGAAAATATCGGTATCCGAATGATCACGGCTTTTCGTTGCTTGTATCTCACTTGGTACAACGTGGATGTAATCGAACAACCAACGAGCTTGCGGACTCCAATACCAGTTCAAACCAAGCGTGAAATCGTTGACCGAACCAGCAAACAACACTTTGTCCCCTGTTGCTAGACCAAACAACTGACTCGTTTCCGCATAACCCCATTTGGCAGCAATTTCCCAAGCACCAAGCCGTTCAGCAAAATTCGAATCTGATCTTTTCTGAAGATTCAAATTGTGTTTCACATCAACAGCTCCCCATGAAGCATTTTCCGCACTAAATTTGCGGTAATCGCCCGTCAGGAAATACCGAACAGTAATATAACTCCCGAAAATTGTCCGATCTTTGGTCGTTGTACCAATTTTGACGGCGTTATAGTGATTGACATACGCTTCGCTTTGAACAGCAAAAGGACCGTTTTGTGATGCAAATTCGAGACCGAATTTATGATAACCATTGGTCGGAATCGAATAAGTGGCAAGCACATATTGGTCAACAGTTGCAAACCGTTCCGAAAACGAAGAATTAGCATACGTTGTAGGACTGGTTTTGTTGGCATCGAAATAACTGTAGTTTCCGCCGAATAAACAGAATCTTTTACCGTCAATTTTTCCCTCTTTTCGGGAAACATTCGACAGGAAAGTCAATCGTAAATTCGTAATCGAACCTTGATTATCGCGATTCAAATACCGTTTATTTTGAGCGAGGTTTTCGTTATAAAAAAATCCGGCAAAGAACCGAATTTGATCTTTTGCCCAAAGGTGACGTGAGCTGATACCAATACGCCGCCCTGTTGCGAAATCACGCCCGTCAAATTCCAAAAACGTTGTGTTGGTTCCGCCGGTGAGAACCGAAACGCCTTCTTCAATACGGTAATGTCCAATCCTAACGTATTCAAGAAGCGGTACATTTTTTATTCCCAACCAAGCATCCTTGATGTTCACACCGCTCCGGTTTCCTGAAGCTCCTGTTCCTTCGATGAAACAGAGATCAAGCTTGTAGTCGAGAATACCAAAACCTTCACCCTTAACACCAATACGGAGATCACGAATACCATTGTAATTTTGCAACGTATTCAGCGATGAGGTGCCCGTATCGGAACCTTTTTGGTGGATACTGTAACTGTCAAAATAGAGACGTCCGTCAATAACACGGGTAAATCCCTTTTGAGGGTCAGGTTTGTCTTGTTTCTTTTTCAGTTGCGATTCCAAATTACTGATTCGCGATTCCAAATCAACGGCATCAGCAGCGTAATATCCCTGGGATGCCGCAACTTGCACCGCCGGTTCATACGCAGATGTAACAGGAGCGTTCGCCACTAAAACGCCGTTATATTGAGCTGTTACGTTCGAAGAACATACGCCCAAACTAATTCCTGTTGCTAAAAATGTCAGCAGACATTTTGTTAAAAAATGTTTCATTGTTTTTTCTTTCTCCTGTAGAAAAATTGTTTTGAACTTGTCTCAATACGTTTTAGTGCTTCGATACTTTGAGGTTTTTCTGGTAGAGGTTTCGCTAAATACATCTTACATTTTCGACAAATTATTTTGGGAATTTAAATATAATTTTTTAATTTAACACAAATAGGAAAATAAGGTAAAAAAATTTGATAATATCGGTAATTATGATAAAATGTATCGATAAAATATTGTCAAAACCGTGTTATTCAACACCCAACAAGCAATATCTATCAACCTATCATATATAACGGGTATTGTTTATCATACGATAATTGGAGATTACCTATCATCTATAATAGGTATTGTTTGCTGATATTGGGTAAATATACTCATCACTTTTGATCATGCAGTCTTCGTTTTTTGACAGGATCAACAGATTGTGACGGGATAAACAGAATTGATAGAATTTTTAAATAAAAGATTCAAAAATTCTGTTCTTATAAAAACGAATTTTAAAGTACAAGAAGTATATCAACCGGAATAATAGAAACAAAAAATAAAGTAACTGCCCTTTCCAAAAAATAGATATCTGTCTATTTTAAATTACTCCAATTAGTGATATCTGTTTATTTTGAACACGAAATACACGAAACATCACGAACAACACAAAAATTATACGAAAAGGACAACAAAAAATTTTGTCATTGTCTATTTTGGTCCGCAGATTGCGCAGATTTACGCAGATTTTAGTCCACCGATATTCGCAGATATTCGATCTTCTTGGATTTTCAAGGATTCTTTTTTGAGAGTACGAAAGAACAAAACAAACAAAGGAAGAATAGACAAAAATACAAAAAATTATTTTCAAAAAACTTTTTAAAATAATCTGCGAAAATCTGCGTCATCTGCGGACGAAAATAGACAATTAAAAGTTCCACTGAATAATTACATTTTTTTATAAATCGATCATTTTTTGTGTTGCGGAGAACTCTTTACTTTTCCCCAAGGTCATGTTATATTAACGAACAATTGTTGATAGTTTGTTTCTCAACCACAAAAAATTTAAGGAAATACAAATATGAGCGAAGATAATATTTCTCCGGCTATTGAAAATTCAGCATCAGCAGTGCCAAATGAAAAAACAGAAAAAGAGGAAATACAATGGAGTTACTCTGGAAAAGCAATGAGAACACAGTGTCTTCTGTATTGGGTTATTACATTTCTGTTGTTTGGCGGCGGATTGTATTTAACTTTTTTTACCGGATTATTAGGCACTGTTTATTTGTGGGTTTGGATTGGAATTGTTGTTCTCCTAATAACCCTGTGGGTTCAGTTTTTTGTAATCTATCTTTACCGAACATGGACACTCCATTATAAACTCACAAATCACCGCCTTTATGTCTATCAAGGTTTTTTCACCAAAACAAGCGATTCCATGGAACTTGTTTATATCGAAGATGTTCAACTGGTTCAGACTCTTTGGGATAGATTATTTAACGGCGGTGTGGGACGGCTCATTATTTTTTCCTCCGCTGATAAAACACACTCTCAATTAGTAATTACAGGAATCGAAAATCCTCAGTCCATTTTTGAAAAAGTTGATACTGCACGAGCCAATGTCCGTGCTAAACGCGCCATAATATCCGGTTCATAAATGATTTATAAATCACAACCGTAAAATAATCCCATAATTCCTAAATATCTTACCGCCCGATTGTAATAAACAAAATTGTATTTGTTGGTTTTATTTTTATTTTTTATTATCAAAAATTTTTTTATTTTATCTCATGCTGGAACTTAAAAACTTAAAAAAATCGTATCTTTTGCCGGATGGTGAAGATTTACCGATTTTGGAAATTTCACACTGGTCAGTTGAAGCAGGTGAACAAGTTGTTGTTGTTGGTGCAAGCGGTTGCGGCAAAACAACTTTGCTTCATATTATTGCCGGAATTTTGCGGCCTAGTTCGGGTCATGTTCTGATTGATGGTTGGGACACTCCCATCCTCACCGAAGCGGAACGTGACCAGTTCCGTGCCAGACGTATTGGTTATGTTTTTCAGACGTTCAATTTATTACAAGGTTTTACGGCTCTGGAAAATGTGATGATCGGAATGACCTTTGCCGGAACCAGAAGTGATCGGCACCGTGCCAAAGACCTTTTGGAAAAAGTCGGACTTGGACATCGGTTGCATCATAAACCCGCCCAACTCTCCGTCGGTGAACAACAACGTGTCTCTGTTGCCAGAGCATTGGCCAATAAACCCAAACTCGTCCTCGCTGACGAACCAACCGCCAATGTCGATGTCGGTAATCAACAACAAGTAATTGATATGTTACGGAATACCTGCGAAGAGGAACATGTTGCTCTCATTCTTGTTACTCACGCCCCCGAAGTTGCCGATCAATTCAAACGAGTCGATAAATTAGTAGAAATTAATCTTGTCGTTTCAAAACGGAAAGAACAAAAAAATGAAGAAATTTCGGAAAAATCAGAAGAGTTAAATGATAATTAACTGTATGGTAATATTTTCATGGTCTTTCCTTAATCTCTTATGTTTTCTTAGTCCCGCAGGGACGAGATTATTGATAGTTGATAGTGTCGCAAGCGGAATTATTGCCGTGTGGTAGTAATCCGCTTGCGACACTCTCCACTATCAACTCTCCACTACTATCTCGCCCTTGCAGGGCTTTTTTGGAAAATTGGGGAGTTCCTGCTCCGGCGGTTGTGCTTCGCTTCACCGCCGGTTATGCATTTCACACCCCTAGCGGGGTTAAGAGCGAAAAACGAAAATTTTACTGAATAATTACAATATTTCTGCCCTTTTTTTATAAGTAAACATTTATAAAACCTCATTTCCACCTAATTTTTCCAAACAAAACAATATCAGCAGCCCTGAATAGTTACAAGAATTTTGTCGGTAATTTCATTGGTATTGAGGTTATCGGTTTTGATTATTTCGTGAGCGGTTTCGGCATAGAGCGGGTTACGTTTTTCGAGTAGATTGATAATTTCGTCCAATTGCGTCAATGACGTTAAATTCGGACGCATTGTTGCCGATGCCGGATCTCCCTGAATACGGTCAAGAATTGTTTCCGGTGTTGCCGTGAGCCAAACAACATGTCCGGCTTTTTTGAGACGATAACGTGTTTCCGGCCGGAGAATAACTCCGCCGCCGGTTGCTAGAATAAACGGACTCAAATAATTCTGTTGCAAAATATCGGCAATAACGGATTCTTCCAAATCACGAAATATCACTTCACCATCCTGCGCAAATATGTCCGCAATACTTTTTCCCGAACGATGTTCGATTTCCCAATCAGAATCAATAACCGGGATTTGAAGTTGTTCAGCAAGTTTCTTCGCAACTGTTGTTTTACCGGTTCCGCGATAACCAATTAAAATCAATGAATTCATTGTCTCGTTTAAATATATCTTGAAGTTAAGGGCTGATGATAGAGACATTAGGGACAAAAGGGACATTATCAACTCTCAACTAATTTCAGTAATGAATAAATTGTAACTATTAATTTCATTTACCGATTCCTTCGGTATAAAGTTTAAAACGTTCTTTAATTGCGGATGGCGGGGCGAAACGTTGTGATTCTGTTACTTTGTTTTTATCCTGAACTCCGGTGCGGGATTTTTGTAATTGTTGCCGGTCTTGACTCGATTTCAGACCAAGACTTTTAAACGCCTCTTTCCATTGGGTATTGTTATTTGATGTATTGGATTCCGGGTGTTTGCTTTGTTCGGACATTTCGCGCCATTTACGGTGAAAATCACGGAGTTCCTTTTCCGTCCAGCCAAGATTGTCTAGAAGTTCCTGATTCGGTTTCGTCTTCAATTGATCTTCAAGATATTCCAAAACAAGATTCGTAACCTTTTTCGTGTACTCTAAATTCGGGTCTTCCGCCGGTGTTTCAATATTCAATGCCGAAGAGCCTTGACTGCCGGTTGCCGAAGTATTTGCCGAAGAGTTCGACGAAGGTTCCGGTAACAATTTACCCGATTGATTTTTACCGGATGCAGAATTTGCACTTGGAGGTAAATCGGATTGATTGGGTCCTTGATTGGAATTACTCTGATTAGAATTATCCTGATTGGAATTATCTTGATTGGAATTATCCTGATTAGAATTACTCTGATTGGAATTACCGGACTCACCGGAATCCGATTTATTTCCTTCGGATTGATTGTTTTTCGTTGCGCTGTTTTGTTTGTTATCTAATTGTTTGCCTGCGGTTCCTTTTTCTTCCGAACCGTTTTGTTTTTCAGTTCCGTTTTTGTTTTCGTTTTTATCAGCGGTTTTACCTTGTTCGGTAACGGATTGTGTTTGGCTGTTTTGTTCTTGCTGTTTTGTTTTCACTCCCTTGCTTTCATCACCGCCGGAAGCAGAATCATTGGGTTTATTAACATCGGATTTTTGCGGATTACTCGAATCACCGCCTTGATTTGAATGTTCTGTTGAGTTCGGGTCAAGCGAATCATCGCGTCGGCGCGGTGTTTTGTCCGCCGGATCAACCGGAACATCCTGAACTTGATCACCGGATTGTTGAGTATTTCCTTGTTTCTCCGAAAATTCCGAACCCGGTTCATTTTGCCGATTATCGTTTCCATTATTAAAATCATCCTTCTGATTCGGCGAATGTTCTTTACCGTTGTTGTTGGCTTGTTCACTGTTTTTTGTGTCTGTTTGATTTGTTCCATTCGGTTGAGAATTTTCCTGATTGGAATCTGATTCACCTTGTTTTTCGGAACTTTGCTTTTCAGAACCTTGTTTTTCGGAATTTTGTTTTTCAGAACCTTGCTTTTCGGAGTTTTGTTTTTCAGAACCTTGCTCATTCTGATCTTGTGTTTCCGGTTTTGAATCTGAAGTGGAATCCGTTTGTTTGGAGTCTGTTTTATTTGTATCGGTCTGTTTTGAATTGGTTTGATTTTCTGTTTCCTTCTGATTTTTGGGTTGTTCGTTGTTGTTTTGTTGATCACGATTCTGATTATTATCCTTTTGATTGTTACCGTTTTGATTGTCATTGTTCTGATCGTTATTGTCCTGATCGTTATTGTTTTGATTGTTATTATTATCCTGATTATTACTGTTCTGTTCGTCTAATTTTTTATCATCGAATTTCCCGTCTTTTTTCATCTGTTTCAAAATTTCTTCCATTGCGTCGCCGTCTTGTGTTTCGGGATTAACGGGTTTTTTTGAAATATTATTTTGCTGAGCATTTTTTGCAGATAATCCATTGTTTTTCTGTTCCGAATTATTTTTTGCCGAATCTGTTTTATCCGTTTTACCTGTTCTATCTTTATTATTGTTACTGGATGTATTTTCATTTGTATCTGAAGGCTCTCGGCTCAACTCATTTGAACCGTTACGTTCACCGGATTCTTTACCTTGTTCCCCAATATTCTGACCGTCTTGTGTATCACCTGATTTTTGTTGTTCCTCTTTTTCTCCGGTTTGTTCGTTGTTTTGTTCTTTACTGTTTTCGTTACTATTTTCTTTATTGTTTTTTTCATTGCCTTCAGATTTTTCGGGCGACTCATCATTTGAACGCCCCTCACGTTCACGATCCTCTTGTTCACGATCATTCGTATTGTTTTGCGAATCTTGATTTTTTTCTTGTTCCTGATGGTTGTTTTCTTGTTGCTCTTCATCATTGTTATTGTTATTATTATTGTCCTGTTCTTTGTTTTTATTTTGTTTTTTATCTTGTTCTTTGTTCTGTTTTTCTTTATTATCATCATTGTCATTGGAATTTTGTTCGTTTTCTTTGGGCGGTTGTTGGTTCTGTTTTTGCGGGGCAATAATTCGTACAGTAATTCGTCGTGTTGTTGCATTGTTGGGATCGGGGAATTTTGTATCAACTGCCTCCGCCCAAATCTCAGCAGAATCACCCTCAGCAAGCCGGCTTGTAATTGGCGAGAAAACTGCTTTACGTTGAATCGAACCTTTATATTCTGTTGGTCCTGTTGCCGGTGATTCCAGAAGTTCGACGGGACGAATTTGTTTGTTGCCGGACTCGACATGAAGCCGCAAATACCGTAAACCAAAATCACGATCTTCTGCCTGAATCGGTAATTCCAATGAATTATTGAGCGGCAAATCCAATTGTGCAACATCTTTTAATTTGGTATCGGTATCAGCCCATTGTATTTGGGGCGGTTGATCCGGCAACACTTCAAGCCGAAAAATACCGCTTCGGCGGCTCTCATACCCTTCCAGATCGGTTGCCCGAAACAAAAAATTCCGAATTGTTGTTGAACTGGTATTTTTCGGATCGAGTTTCATGGTGATTGCGGCGGTTGCTTCCAATGGGTTGTTATCGGAAAGTTTCATGCCGACAATTCTGACCGGATCATTATCAAATACAATATCAATTCGTTGTAACGGTATTGTGCTTCGAACACCGATTTTAACTTCCGTTCCTTCGACGGCGCGAATATCACCGCTATTTTCAATGGTTTCATCCGGTAATCCGGTGTAAGGGGGAAAGCGGTATTTTAGTGAAACAATTTCGATGGTTGCGGCGGGGCGAACTTCAATACGGAAAGTTTTGCTTCGGCTGTCGTCTTGGGCAATCCAGTAATCAACACCGCTGGTAAAACCTTGTTTACCCGGCGGAAATGAAATTTCATACCGTGTTTTTCCTTCCGGCAGGGACATTGGAATTGCCTGCCGAACAAATTGACCGTCATCGGTTGAGAAGAAAAGATAAACCGGTTCATGACTTTGACCGATAACTTCTGCGGAAATGGTTAATTTTTCACCTTGTAGCGCAACAGTATTTCCGGGTTCGATATTTTGAAAACGTATTGCTTGGGGTTTTTCGATATTGCTGATGGGCAGTATAATCCGAGCCAATGAGGTAAGCGGATTTTTGGGCGAAAAAAGAGCATAGACGACAAAAAACAGAAAACAAAGAGTTAGAGCAATACCCCATCGAGTAAGACAACGCAAATCGACTGCCCGTTCAGAAGAGATTTTATTAACACTGGACACTGCTGTTTGTGTAACACCGTCAAACATTCGTTCTGCCAATTTATCCGTGTAATTTTCTTGTTCGAGTCGTTCTTTACGGAGCAAAATCCAATTCACAATCGAATTTTTCAGGGACGGAGTACTTTCTTCTAGTAAACTTGCTGCATAAACGGGATTGATGGGATAAAGCAGAAGCGGAACAATCCGGCGATAAATGTAAAACGCAATAATAAAAAGGAGAACAGCGAAAATACCAAGCCGCAAAAATAGAGATAAACCGTCTGCAAAAAACCAGTGATCCGCAAGAACCGCCGCAAATAGAACTGCCAAAAGAATAGTCAAAAGCGAGAAGAATGATAGGAAAAGATCAATATGCCGAATAAAATGTCTTGTTTCATTGATTTGCCGATCTAGAGTTTCATCGGGACTTTCAACAGTTAGTTGTGCGGTATTGTCCGTCATTTTTTCGTGTTCCTTTCCTGAATACCTTATGTAGTTGATAGTGGAGAGAAATACAGTATCCCGTAATAAAAAGGCAGGCAACCCTTCGGCGAAAGGCTTTCACCTATGGCCGCCTACCATCTTCGGAATAATTTAACACAAACTGTTACGAGATTAAAATGATGAATACAAGAAGTCTATAACTCTCATACGATTTTTGTTCGCAAATTACGCAGATTCTTTTCTATGTTCCTCTGCGTAATTTGCGGACTGTTCAACCTAATCGGCGGACTGATTGAGCGAGTTTAGTTTATTTTACATCATCGAGTTTGACCCAATGTTTTTCGTTTGCGGCGATCATGGCGGCTTCGAGAACACGTTGAGTTTGGTAGGCGTCGTTGAAGTCAGGGAGCGGAACGGTGGGAGTTTTTCCGGCTAATTTCAACGTAATATCGTACGCCATGCTGGTGAAACAATGTTCATAACCGATGAGGTGAGCATCGGGCCAATAATTAGCGACATAAGGATGATCAGCACCATGTGTACAAATAATTGTAGTCCAACCTTGTACTGCGCGGGGCCGTGTTGCGTCATAATACTGCAAAATATTCATACTTTCGAAGTTGAATTTGAGGGAGCCTTTAGTTCCGTTAATTTCAAAACTATTGGCGTTTTGATTTCCGGTTGCTTGTCGTGCAGCTTCGTAGGAACCTACTGCGCCGTTGTTGTATTGAACGAGAAACAAGACGGTATCATCAACAGTAACATCTCCCATTTTGACATTTCCGGTTTCTGTTTTTGCGTAGCGCATTTGTTCATCGGTAACAATTCCTTTACCGGAATCCTGTTCAATTATTTTTCGTTGTTTAACGAAGGTTTCGGCGATTGCGCCGCAAACGGTATTGATTTCGAGTCCGGTAACGAATCGGGTCATATCAATGATATGGGCATTGAGGTCGCCGTGGGCGCCGCTTCCGGCGAGTTCTTTTTTGAACCGCCAGGCGAATGGAACCGATTCATCGGCCCAATCTTGCAGATAAGTTGCCCGAACATGGCGGATTTCGCCGAGTGTTCCGTCTTTGACCAATTGATGAGCAAAAGCGACGGCGGGGGCACGGCGGTAATTGAACCAGACAAAGGTTTCGACATTAGCTTTTTGGGCGGCTTCGGCCATTTCCCGTGCTTCGGTTAAGGTACCTGAGATTGGTTTTTCGCAGGCGCAAGGTTTTCCGGCGGCGACGGCGGCTTTGGCGGGTGGTGAGTGCATGAAGTTGGGGGTAACGATGTCAACGAGTCCGATTTCCGGTGATTTTACTAAAATTTCCCAATTGGTTGATGCGTTTTTCCAACCCCATTTTTCTGCAAATTTTTTCGGATTTTCCGCTTCCATTCCGTAAACCGTATGTTTCACCGGTTTAATTGGCGGGTCGAAAAATTTATTAACTTGTCCCCATGCGTTTGAGTGGGAACGTCCCATAAAACCTTGTCCAATCAATGCAACATTAAGTGTGTCTGTCATAATACTTCTCCTTAGTCGAAATGACCAAAAATGGAACGAAATGAACTTTCTAAAACGAAACGTGTTATCGAAAATAATCTTTATAAAGTTACCGTTCAAACACAGTAACAAATCCAAAGAACAGGTATTTTACCGAATTACCAATAGTCTTTCAAGTTTTTAGTCCACCAATTTTCGAAGATATTCAATATTCGTGGATTTTCGAGGATTATTTTTTGAGAATACGAAATAACGACACAAACAAAGGAAGAATAGACAAAAAATACAAAAAATTATTTTCAAAAACCTTTTTAAAATAATCTGTGAAAATTTGCGTCATCTGCGGACGATTTGAATTATGTGTTCATTAATAAAATAGACAGTTACGTCAATACCTCCCCCCAATTTTTGTAATATTTCAGTGGAGTTTTCGTTAAAAGATAAACATAAGGTAGGCAACCTTTCGCTGAAGGGTTTTCACCCATGGTCGCACATGTTAGGTTTGTTATTGTGTTGTACGCTGTTGGTTTTCAATTTCCGTTCGTCAACAGGGTCAAGTCGGCTACCGCCGACGCAATGGCGGGTGAAAGCCCTTCGGCGAAACATTGCCTACCTTTTGATTCTTTTTCGATACAGACTTTTTTAATTGGAAGAATTATGGTATGATACTATTTTGAATTTATGGCAGTTACGAATTTTATTTATCTTGATTTATTTCTTTGTTAAGGTTATAAACAAGGGAAAATTACGTTTTTTTGTATTTATATTGGCGAGTTCTTTTGGCAATTTACCAATATTGATACCTACAATATTGATATTTACAATTGAGAGTTTCATAACCAAGTTAACGGCGGGGTTTACCCTACACTTTGTGTCTAAAATTCAACAACGCGGGGCAAGCCCACACTGTTAACACTCGGTAAATTTTAAGTTTTTAGAAGTTCCCAATTAATATCCACAACAAAATATAAAAGAATCGGGAAATTTTTAATTAGAGGTTTATTCTTTCCCATGAATTATTTTGAAAGCGAAAATCTGTCACAAGATCCCATACATGGATATATTCCTTTTTCAGCATCTTTGGGGACAGATGAAATATCGGAACGAGATATTATTGATTCACCTTGGGTACAACGGCTTCGGCAGATTCACCAACTTCAAACTGCATGGCTCGTTTATCCCACAGCAGAGCATACACGGTTTCAACATTCTCTTGGCGCCATGCATTTAGCATCACGAACATTGGCACAGTTTTATCGTAGTTTATTGGATGTTTGCCGTAGTGTTGGTGAAACATTACCGAGTCGGAATTATTTAGAATCATTGACTCGTATGGCCGCTTTACTTCATGACGTAGGTCATGGTCCTTTTGGTCATTTTTTTGATGTTCGATTTTTGTCTGAATTTGGTTTGAACCATGAAAAACTTGGCGCGGAAATTATTCGTCAACGTCTTGCTCCAATGCTTCGAAAAATCCGGCGTAATCCGTTGGGGCAACTTGAAGAAAACGAAACACTTGATCCTGAACAAATTGCGTTTTTGATTGTACGTCCAACAACAACTCAGGAATTATCGGTTCCTCTTTGGCTGCGGTTGCTCCGAACATTATTTTGCGGCTTGTACACGGTTGACAACATGGATTTTGTGTTACGAGACGCTTTTATGACCGGATTCAGTGAACGGGCTTTTGATCTTGATCGTTTATTGCATTATTCTTTTTTTACGAAGGAGGGTTTAACAGTTCATCCAAGAGGAACCGCAACATTGATTCGTTTTTTAACCGTGCGGGCAGAACTTTTTCGTTCGATTTATTTTCATCGTACTGTTCGGGCGATTGATCTTTTTCTTCATGAACTTTTCCTTGAATGCCGTGAATTATTATTCCCTGGCAGTGGCGGCGAGGGGAGTCGGAATCCATTGGAAAATCTTGATGCTTATCTTCATTTTACCGAATGGTCATTGCTGGTTGATGTTTCTCGGTGGGATCGTTCTCCCAATCAGGAAAAAAGGAAACTTGCAACAAAATGGTCGGATTTTCTAGCTCGTCGTGTTCCGTTTCACCTTGCTGCTGAAACAACCGCTTTATTTTTTGCCGGTCAAAGAGAACAAACCAGTATATTTGCGGACACGGAAGCTTTTCGATTGGCGATTATTACATGTTTACCGGAATCGCTTCGATCTATTCCGTTTGAGGTTGACATTGCCAGACATTTACATCGTCCTGATTCGCACCGCCGCACAATAACACAAAATTTTCTATACGATTCGGTAACAGACCGGATTCGAACTCTTGATGAAGAAGAATTGTTCCGTCATATTCCGCAAAGTTATCGGATTTGCCGAATTTACACAAAAGAAAAAGATCATATTATTCCATTGGCAAAAGCATTGGAAGCTCTGACAAAAAATACTAATTCCGATGACGAAACGAATATGTAAAAATAGTAACGAATATGTAAAAATGGTAATGACAAACCCAACCGGCGTAATTATTGGTGAAAACTCTTCAGCAAAAAAATCGGACCTATTCCATAGAATTTTGTGTGTGTCTCATTCAAAAAAAACGTTTCAAAAAAACCGTTTCAAAAAAACCGTATTTTCAAACACAAATTATGCAACAATTATTTTCAGAAAGGAGAATATATAGAATGAGAATATTATTTTATCTAATTATTATTACCATGTTGGTATCGGTTCGGGTACTTTTTGGTGAACCGTTACAATACAAGGGAACGCCGAATCTTCCTGGTTATGGTAAACGGGTTGTTTTGGTTTCCGGCGATGAGGAATACCGTTCGGAAGAGTCGGTTGTTCAATTGGGGCGGATTCTTGCTAAACATCACGGATTTGATTGTACGGTACTTTTTGCGATCAATCCCGAAACCGGTGAAATTGATCCGGTTTGTACGACGAATATTCCTAATCTTCAAGTTTTGGAAACGGCGGATGTGTTGTTGGTTAATCTCCGATTCCGTAATTTACCGGATGAGCAGATGCAATATTTTGATGATTATTTTCGTGCAGGCAAACCGGTACTGGGCATGCGAACTTCCACCCATGCCTTCAATATTCCGAAGGAGAGAAAATTTGCACGATACAGTTTCAATTATTACGATCACACGGGAGATTGGGAACAGGGATTTGGACGGAAAATATTAGGCGAAACATGGATTGCTCATCATGGTCATCACGGACATGAAGCAACTCGCGGGGTTATTGTGTTTGAAAATCGGGAACATCCGATTGTTCGGGGGTGTGAGGATATTTTTGGTTTAACAGACGTGTACCGTGTTCGGCTGCCGCTTCCCGGTGATTCAATGCCGTTAGTTTTGGGTCAGGTTCTTGCGGGCATGAAACCAACGGATCAACCGGTTGCTGCCGGTTCCAAAAATGATCCGATGATGCCGGTTGCCTGGACAAAAACCTACAAAATTGGTAACAGCGAAACCGGAAAGGTATTTACGACAACAATGGGTTCTTCGCAAGACTTGGAAAGTGAGGGATTGCGGCGGCTTTTGGTGAATGCGGTGTATTGGCTTTCTGGATTGGAAACGGTTATTCCTGAACGTGCTGAGGTCGGAATTGTCGGTAACTACCAAACTCTTCCTATGGGCTTCGGAAAACACAAAAAAGGAATGAAACCAGAAGATTTCGCCCAATATTAAAGCCCAATATTAAAATATACCATTCTTACTTTATAATTCGTCTTGACGTTTATTTTATGAATTGTTATTATTTGCGAGTTGTTTTCAATTTGTCAACAACAAAACAATTTAATTATGAGTTACCGCCTCACCTATCAAAAAGGAATTATATGATGAAACGTATTGTATTTTTTTCGGCGGTTGTTTTAGTTTGTTGCATGAATTTATTTTTTGTTAAAGAAATATTTTCACAATTGATTGGCAATGGTATCGCCGATGATACACAAGCTATTCAGGTAATGCTGGATTCGGGAGAAAAACTTGTTTATCTTCCGCCTCCCGCAAAACATTATGTTATCAGCAAACCCTTGCGTATCTATTCCAATCAGACCTTGAAATTAGATGCGG
>JAITIZ010000316.1 GCA_031279215.1 Planctomycetaceae bacterium | reverse complement strand
TTGTACTAAATAAATCTAATTTACTTCTCATGATTATCAATGATCAATCTACAATCACAATATGTGCAAAACGTAATTTTTGAACAATTTTGTCGTTTTTTGAGTATTACCGAAGCAATTATTCGCTTCATTTCTTGTAGCATCTCCTAAAAAATATCCCTAATTCTATTACTGTATCGTTAAATTTAAACTATTTCAAATCTTTCGGACAAACACACCAATAGATATCTAGCCCATTTCCGGTGGCCAAAAATTAGGAATAATACTATTTACTAAATGTTCAAAATCATTAAGATGTGATGTAAAAGTTATTTTTTTTGATGGATCGCTTAGGTTCCACATATCGAAGATAGCACTACCTGCAGCATAATAACGATATGTTATATTTAATTGGTTTCTTTGAAGAGAACTTATAAGATGTTCTTTTTTAAACAAATTTATTTCATTCTCACTCATTACAATAACATCATCAGCACATAAAATAGTAACATTTTCTACTCTTGAAATTAAAAAATGAAAAAAAAATAATAATCCCCAAAAAATGAAAAGAAACAATAATGAGGTTCCGAAAGACAAGTATTCTTCGTTTTGATTATAAAAATTTATACAATTTGAAATAAATCCAATAAACGAACAAAACATAAAACAACCACCGATATAAAAAATTCTATTATGTCGGTTTTGTTGAATTTGATGGATTATATCTGATTTATAATAGTATATTTTTATCGACATTCGTTTTTTACTAAGAATAACAAAGTTTAATGGATATTAGAAAAATGGTAACCGTTCATACATTTTGACCGTTTTGTTTATCTGCACTTTCCTAAAAGTACAATAATAAATGTGATTGAAATTAAAGAGGGAAACCAATATTTGTTGCTTTTACATCAAAGCCTAATCACGGGTTTTCCAGAAAATATTAAAAAACGCTTAAATTATCATGTTTAATTTCTATATCTTTAGGAAAGTACGATTTACAATAATCAATGTTTTTAGAATATCCCTTTAACTATCCCGAATCTCCTGAAGCCCTACATTCATCAGACTCCCATTGCCACTCTTCAAGATATTCAATTTGCCATCCCCACCATGTTTTAACTTTGCCCCATAATCGTACTCTAAACGATAAACAATATTTTACTGTAAAAGTACAACTACCCGGAGTACACTTTATACAAATGGGCACTCTCACATTTATCCCGCCACGGCCGCCAACATCAACTTTAACGACATAAGTCGATATTGAAGCGATAAAACCAGCTTCTCCTGCAGGCGTAAAACAGATTTTTTGTTCGGGACTTGAACAATAACCCGCACTTGCTGAACCTGATCCATTAATATTCAAGCGTCCGTACCAACCGATACGTGCTTCAGCAACAAATAAGGGAATTGTTGGAGAACCAAATTCGGTTTCAGACACAAGAGTAATTCTTAGCTGAACTTGTGTTTTTGTTTTGTGCCAACCGGTGTCTTTACAACATTCGTTACAACGTTGCTCCTCAATACCGGATTTTACCGAAAATTTATTTAACCCAAACCTTTTGGCAATAGCAGGTGCTTCCCAATTTAGTCGCCACGCATTTCGGTCACAGTCGCCATCTGGTGGTAAGTAATCCCATGAAGTCAGACCGGTCGGGTCTAGCCAATTAATAGGTGAAGAAAAGGTATACTCATAGAGTGAAATACTATCTTCGTATTCAGCAGGGTCACGAGTCAACCAAACATCATTACCTCGATAACGATTACGGGCATAATAATAACCTGTTTCAGTGTCGCGTTGTCGGGTAGTATAGAGATATTCCCAACCGAATTCAGAAGTTGCTTTTACAATAAAATCAGGGTCCAAAATGGTTGGTTTACCATACGAATCATATTTATAACGTTCTACTACATCGCCGGATGTATTACAAAGAGCCAATATATTCCAATTGGGATCGGCAAGTGCATAGAGAGTTTCTGATTCTTTTTGGCGACAGACTAAATCATCAATATATCTAGCACCCCAGATATAAGTAATTATTTCGGATGTATTTTCAGAACTAATGCGTTCTTCAATACATTGCCATTTATCGTTATAAAAATATTCGTGCGTTTTTATAAGTTCATTATTAGAATTATAGATACGTTTAATAGTTCGATAATTTAGTGCATTGTATTCATATTCTGCAATTTTTGTTTCTCCATCTGATTCAAATACAGAAGATAAACGATTCCAAGCATCATATTTAAGTATAAAATTTGCATTTGCATTTTCCGGTTTAATTCCTTTCGTAAGATTACCGTTATTATCATATTCTGTAAAATTCGGGGTGCTATTGATAGATATTATCTCATTAGCTGGATTGTGAGTTCTGTTTTGAATCGGAGACCATATTCCATTTCCTAAAACATCTTGTTTGTATTCCTTAAAATTTCCTAATTTATCATGATCCCAGGCTTCTTGGAAATTTAAGGACGTGATATTTGAAAAGTCTGAAGATAGTATTCCACGTTGCATCAAATTTAATCGATTTAAACCATCATATATGTATCTTTCAGAATTTTCATTATTAATCATATCATAACGCCATATTCGATTCCCTACAAAATCATAACTGTGTTTAATATGGATTTTACTTACGCCATTTTTAGTCCAATTATGATCAACAATACGAGCAAATCGATCAAGACTTGCATTGACAGATAAAGAAATATTTGGTTGGGGATAAACCACATTTGAAATATTTCCACTCCCATTATAGGAATAAGAGACATAGTCTGTTGTTCCCTCTCTAATCGAGGCGATCTCATTAAGTAAATCTGTTAGAGAATTATTATCACCATAGTTAATATCAATAATACGACCACTGGGATAGGTAATAGAAGAAGGACGTATTCGCGTTTCGAGCACCCCATTGTTCGAATCATGTTCGTAGGAATAAGAGATATATGGAGTTGTAGAAACATCAACAGTACCATAATTACTAATATAATTTTTAATCGGTAAACCGCTATTATCATATTCAAAACGAATTTCATTAATAACAGAATTGTTAACTCCTAGACATTTCACCTGATGGACAGCACCAGAATTATTGTACGTTATTTTTTGACTTTTTACTCGCGTATCAATTCCATTACCCAAAGTAAGTACTTGTTCAGAAATCAAACGACGTTTATTGTCATACATAAATAATTTATGTGTCCCATTTTGATCTATTGATGAATTTACACGCCCATCCAAGTTATAAGTTACTTTTATCTGGTCAGAACCTAATGAATCTATATCTGTTGAATCAGGGAAAATTGTAGAAGTTCTAAAAGAAGCATTAACAGCATCTTCATAAAAGTATTTTGTGATTTGAGTACCTGTTTCAACATTGTATGCCGTCATTTTCAATATTTTGTCAAGACCATTATAATCAAATATCGTAACTTTATCTTTGTCTGAATCGTTTGAACCACTTTGAATATTGGTTATATTAAAATTTGTATATCCTTCTATCACATGTGTTCGACGTCCAATTGCGTCATATTTTAGTTTTGTTATACTCCCGTCTGATCTGATTATTGTATCATAAACATTGCTTTCGTTATATGTATATTTTGTAACAATCGCGGTTGTTGATGATGTACTTGGAGCATTTTCTTGTCGTGATGGAATTACGACGTTACTCCAACTGTCACAACCATTACCCCAATCTGCATGTACGATCATTCTTCCTACGTTATCGTGCCAAACAAACATTGTTCTACATACAAAATTATTTGACATAAAATCAATACCATCGGTTTGACCTGATACAAGATCAAGAAAATATTGTGCAACATCTCTCCCAAAACTATCAAATTCTTTATGAGAAATAGTTAAAACACCTTCTCCACCTCCACTCATATTGGATAGAGAATTTTGGGGTTTCGGCAAAACATATTGAAAATTACCAGAATTATATTTTGTTGCGGCAAGTGATACTACTTGACGTTTTTGATATAACCTTCCTAATGAATCATAAACATTTTCAATTGCTGTTTCACCAATGACTTGAGAAGCAACTTCACGATCTAATAAATCATAAAAATAGTCTTTTCGAACATATTTATCTGTTGAACCATCAAGATTAAGTTTGAAGTTTTCTATTTTATATAGTTTCTCATAATCGTTGTAATAACATTTGATAAACATTTTTCTGGATGTAGTAGTATTCGTAGCATAATTATCACTTGAAAGAATATTTTGCCAATTAGGTTCTACTTCAAACATGGCTGTAGCAATTACATTGCCGCGCCAATCATAATCTTGTACAGTAAACGGCGCAAGCGATGTTTCTGTACTATTAACAACCGCGAAAGATGAGGTTGAACGAATTCGTTCCCATTGATCGTAATGATATTTTATACCGGTGTAATCGTTTGTTCCCGTATCAAAAAACGATAACGTTTTATCAATATGATCTCCATTATAAATAGTTTTTGACACGGTCTTAAGCCATGTCGCACTCGATAAATCACCAAGCACCGGCGGGTTCATTGCCACGCCACGTTTTATTTCTGTAACACGATTTTGCCAATCGTAAATCTGGTAATTAACTTGCCATCTTCCGGTTTGGGCGAATTGAGCGGTTGCGGTTGGTCGTCCCTGCGTATCATAAATAGAAGTTGTTCGATAAAAATTTGTTCCAAGT
>JAITIZ010000310.1 GCA_031279215.1 Planctomycetaceae bacterium | reverse complement strand
TTGACTTTTGGCAAGCGGTAAAATTGTTGCAAAATGAACCGGCGAAAGGTGAAACATTATCGGATGAAACATTGCCGGAAATTGCCGCAGTTTCTCCAGATAAAGAACGGTTTCGGTTTGCGTCGCATGTTTCGCAACATTTTCCGGCAAGCGATGTACAAAATTTTATTGACAACAATTTTGTTGAAGGCGATAATAATGAAATAACTAAACGAAATGATAAACCGGTTTTAAGTATCAATTTTCTTGGTTTGGCGGGATTACATGGTCCGTTGCCTGTACCTGTTACGGAATTGATTTTGAACCGTGTTAAACATGGTGATACGGGATTTCGGGATTTTTTGGACATATTTAATCATCGGCTTATTTCGCTTTTTTATCGGGCGATGGAACCGATGCGACCGGGAGGCGGTTCACAAACACATCCGGCGGAAATGGAATTTGCGGATTATTTGTACGCGATTGCCGGATTATTGACCAATGGTTTACGAAAACCGGAACACGCGAGATTCCTGCCGCACGCAATCCTTTTCGCCAATAGACGAAAAACTGTTGCGGGATTAGAAAAAATTATTTCAGAACGTTTTAATGTTACGGCAAAAGTTGAAGAATTTCAAGGTCGTTGGCTGTGGATTGAAGAACGAGACCGGACAAAACTGGGCAACGCGAACAACCAACTCGGTCAAAACGCAATGCTTGGCGGAAGATTTTGGAACCAATCCGCCGGATTCGTACTCCGAATCAAAGGTTCCCACGCAAACAAAAAACGTAATGAAATTTTAAATATCGTCCGTTTTTATGTCGGCGATGGTTTACACGTCGAATTACAATGGCTAGCCAAGTACAAATCAAATTCGGTGAAGCTTGGTTGAGATGAACATAAACTTTAAACAGAGGAGAGGAAAATGACCGTTTCAATAAACAATGGAAACATCAATGATCATACTGTTGGTTTTGTTGCCGCTTCAAAACATCAGACAGGATGGGGATTTTTAGGATGGAGACATCATCCTCATCTTCCTTTATTGGCTCCAATACCTCTTATTATCCAACAACAAATTGGTTACGATAGTACACGATGGAATCGTACTCCTCTGTTACAACAATTTACTGGACACACTGCGATAATGTCGCGTGTTGCTGGAAATGTTAATTTTGTGAGAGGATTTAGTCCTGATGGTATCTTGAGAAGTTTTGCTATGTTGTTCGGATGTAGTGTGGCAGGTGTGTGGCATAACGATATACCTATGCTGGGTGATCCTACGTGTATTAGTTACGAAATTCCTGTCACTAATATTTTTGCACAAAATTTTGATGCATGGTCACTACAACGATCTCTCCAATTGAACACTTATTCGTTACGAACAAGTGACGGACTCAATAGTTTTAATTGCGTAATAGCATCTATAACAATGTTAGTAAATTATCTTATGACCAATGGACTATATCATAATTATGCTATTAGAATTGCGGAGAATTTACAAGGATCTAGACAAGGTGATTTAATTCAGAGAGTGTTAGATGGCTCTTTTTTGTAGTTTAATTTTTACCGAATCTCTAGAGATTGATTTCTGTTGTGGAATGGAAACTGTTTTACAAATTCCTCTATATAATGTAAGTACAGTTTATAGAGATGCACACTTTGATCTCGAAAAAATTCTTGGTAAGCCAATAATAATTGCCTTCAATCTTCCTGATGGAAAGGCGAAGCGTTATATTAATGGAATTGTAACGCGAATCGAGCAGGGTCAAACGAAGCAGCGCGGAACGGAATACATACTTGAAATTCGTCCGAAACTTTGGTTGCTCACACTTAAAAGTAATTGCGCTGTTTATCAGAAGAAAAACGTTATTGAAATTGTTACCGGTATTTTGCAGAAGGAAAATATTAACGTTTCAAATAAAACTTCGGGAAGTTTTCCGAAACTGGAATATGTTGTACAGTATAACGAAACGGATTTTGATTTTGTTTCGCGATTGCTTGAAGAGTCGGGGATTTTTTATTTTTTCACGCATACCGAAAACGATGCAACAATGGTTCTTGGCAATAAACCGGATATTTTTAAGGTTGCGCCGCAAGCAGAAATATTGCCTTTTGTGTTTGAAAATTTATCGAAAACGCCGAAAGTTGAAATCGGCGAAGTGGTTATTCGTCAACAAACAACATTGACGAAAGTTTCGCTGAACGATTACAATTTCACAACGCCGACCACTTCACTTTTAGCCGCCGACGGTGAAAAAACACTTGAACGTTATCATTATCCCGGAAATTTTTTATCGAAATCGGACGGTGAAAATGTTGCGAAAAATCGGCTTAAAAGTGAAACGGCTCAAAGTGTTACACTTCATGCGGTTTCGGCGGCATCGGGATTGTCGATTGGTACTAAGTTTAAGATTAAAGGACATCCGCGAAACGACGTTAATTCGGAATGGATTGTTACAAAAACAAATATAACCGCATCGCAGGAAGAATATCGTGCGGAAATCGAAGCCATTCCCGCAACAGTTGCTCCGATTCCTGTTCCGAAAACGCCCAAGCCGCGAATTTACGGAGTGCTTTCGGCGTTGGTTGTTGGCAAGTCCGGTGAAGAAATTCAAACTGATGAATATGGACGGATTAAAGTACAATTTTATTGGGATCGTGAAGGAAAACGCGACGAAAATTCTTCGTGTTGGGTTCGTGTTGCGCAAAGTTGGGCGGGTTCAAATTTTGGTACGATGTTTATTCCGCGAATTGGTCAGGAAGTGCTGGTGAGTTTTGAAGACGGTGATCCGAACCGACCGATTGTTACGGGAGTTGTTTACAACGAATCGAACAAACCGCCTTATCCGCTTCCCGCCAACGCCACACGAAGCGTGATTAAAACCAGATCAAGTAAACAAGGAAATGCAGGTAACGAAATTTCTTTTGAAGACAAAAAAGATTCCGAAGAGATTTTTGTTCACGCACAAAAAGACTTGAAAATTGAAGTCGAAAATAAACGTTCCGCAATTATTAAAGAAAGCGATGATTCGTTGACGATTAAAAAAGGAAACAGTACGTTTATTTTGGAAAAGGGAAACGAAACGCGAAAAATTAAGGGCAATGTTGATTGGACGGTTGACGGTGATTTTACGTTGACGGTTAAGGGCAATTTAACGATCAAAGCCGACGGTTCCGTTACACTGCAATCGGGAAAAGACGTTACGTTAAAATCTGGAACGGATGTTACGGTAAAAGCGGGAGCGGGAATGACCATCAAAGCGGAAATAGATGCAACCGTGAAAACGGGAACCGGATTAACATTGAAGGGCGGCACCGAATTGGACGCGGAAGCCGGAACAAGTCTTAATTTGAAGGGCAATGTTGGTTTCAACTTAAAAAGTTCCGCTCAAGGCACCGTCGATGGCGGCGGAATGCTTAACGTTAAAGGCGGTTTAGTTAAAATTAATTAATGTCTGAACGTTAATTTTTGCAACTGTTAAGTCCGCAGATTACACGGATTGTTTTCTCAATATTTGCGTAAATCAGCGTAAGCTGCGGATAATAATTTTTGTAATATTTCAGTGGAATTTTCCCAAACGTATTGTCATTGTTTCAACAAACCTTATTTTTCAACCTAATTTTTCCGAACAAAACAACCTCAGTAGCAATGAATCCAAAAAAACTAACCTTATTACCTTACTGTTTATTGTATATTGTTTTAATAAGGTAATGAGGTTAGTTTATGTTATATTTTTTTGGCTACTGAGGTTGTTTTGTAAGAAAAATTAGGTTGAAAAATGAAGTTTGATAAAACGATTACAATACCTTTATGAAAATTTCACGAAAATGCTACAAAAATACAATAGACAATTACAGTTACAATACCAATATTCCTTCGAGAATACCATTTGATGAAACATCAATAGGTAGTTTCGTATGTTGATATTCGCGGTCTGTGTAGTTTTGCTCCCAACCGCAATCGTTAAATTGAATTTGAGAAGAATTCCATTCAGTTTCCGGCAAAAGAATATTATTGGGAATATTAAGTTCGGGTTCCAAAAAATCTGTATTATCCGATTCATCTGTGTTTGAATTCGTATTGATTTTATCATTGACAAAAACTGTGTAAAATTGTACAGTTTCAAATTCAATGTCCAAAACAGCAGCAAGCATTCGGCAAAGACGATATGCTCCAAGAAATTGGTTTTTGATTTTTTCCCATTCGTCCCGTCCTACACTTTGTTTAATTTCAAAAATATGAAGTTGCCAATGGTTTTGGTCGCATTGCCAAATAACAGTATCAGAACAACATTGCTTTTTCAAAACACATTTCAAGCTCTTATTTTTTTTATCAAATTGTTCAATGCACCAACTCTCCGTTACAACTTGGATATTGACGTGAATTGTTTGTGTATTCCCAGCGTCATCGTCAAAATTTTCAATAAGAGGAAACAAACCATCAGACACTTTTTGAAAGTTGCCGCCGTTTTGCAAGAGAGCTTTTCGTATTTTGTCGAGATCAGGCATTGTTCAGTTCTTCCCTTTTTCAATACGGTTATTCCACGCTTCATTTCGTATTTCCCGTAACGCATCGGCAAACGTTTGTATCGGGAAACCATTAGCAAGCGGCTCTAATTTACTAACATCTGTTAGTCCGTCTTTGGCGTCAACATCAAATTGGTACATCCGAATTTGGTCGGGAATAATAAAATCATCTTTGGTATAACCGTATTCTTTGGCGAGTTCCTTACCATCTTGGCGGTTGTTGTACCGTATCATATTGTTAATATGTTGTGCAATAATGGTACTGTGCGTTGTTACCAGCACACCGTACTGATGCGATAAACGAATCAACATCTGTGCCATTCGTTGCTGTAATTCGGGATGGAGCGACAATTCAGGCTCCTCAATAATACAACTAATATTACGAATATTGCCGAATTTCAGGCACACCAAAATTGAGGCAATTTCCGACACAACTCCTGATACTAATTGCATTGGAAGTTTTTCATCTGTCCCTTTTGGTTGATATAAAATTTCAGGAACAGGAGTATCACTTAATAAAACTTGCCCGTCAATAATTTTTGCTTCAATAAAATCAATTATTTTATCAAACCGGTGCATCGGAGATACCAACCTGTTTTTGAATGAATTAGGCAACCATAGTAATTGACGAATATAGTTGACTTGAGGTTGGGTTAGTTGATAATCCGACTTGAGGGGCAATTTTCTGGGAGAAAAACGTGTTTCCAATGATTCGTCTAATAGAGAACGATAAGTCAGTAGAAGACCAGCTCTGGATGCAGGAAAATAAACGGCGTTCTTCCAAAAACTACGGTAATAATTTTGTATCAGTTTTTGTAGTATAAAAACCGAGTCCTTCTGATAAATACGTGAGATCGGTTCAAGGAATCTTTGACGCGTCCCAACCACAATCCGTTGATTTTCACGACTGGTGGTACTATTAAATCTTCGTATGACAAATATTGGTTCTTTTTTTGTTTCAAAAGGAATTTCGAAGGCGAGACGTTGAATTGGAACATCACTTCCAAAAATTTTTCGTACATACGTTTCCTTATTGGAAGACAAAGATTGATTGATAACACGAATAATAGTATCATGTTCTTCTTTGGAAATTTTATATTCACTCTTTTCATCATTGGAATGTTCTATTGTTTCTCGAATCCAATTTAATATCTTGTGAAATTCAGACCTTTCTTGTACTTTTCTCAAAAGATCAATTGTAAGAAAATCTCTGATACCCCAAATCAGCGATGAAAGATATGTTTTTCCGCTATTATTATCGCCGACAAAAAGCGTCAACGGAGCAAGTTCGATGACCGCATTACGAATTCGAGCGAAATTTTCGACGTGAATAGTAGGGTAAGATAACATAGACGTCAATTTATCAAAAATGATAGAAATAATCTCTTATACTTTTGTTAATTCTACAGATTTTTAAATAATAGTAAACCTATTCTTTCAAATGATTTGATTTTCTCGCCTTTTGTCTTTGCTTTAGTATCGGATACTTTATTCTCTTCTTTTTATATTTTATTTCCTGTCGCTACCTTTTGTTTTTGTTGACCCGAAATTCCGGATAATCAGGAAATTTTAAACATTTTTATCAAATTATCAAATTATCAAATTGTAAAAAACAATGCAATTATCGATTGGAGAAGAAAATATACGTTAGCCTGATTGATCATGGTTCTTGAACAAATTTATTTTTTCGTTATATTCTACTTATTCGGTATTGAATCATCATATTGTGCTTAAAATTGGAGAAATTATGTCACAACTCGTTGTTATGGGGGCGTTGTGTCAATGTTCATTTGGGGTTGCGCCTTGTCCGTTGGTTGTGTTGCCGGATAAGCGGACGTTAAGTCCAACTCCGGCAGCAACCATTCTTGACAATAAACCGATTGTCAATCTTGCAACCTTCGGAATGTGTTCGTCACCCGCCAATCCCGCTGTTGCGGCTGCCACTGCGGCGGCACTCGGAGTTTTAACCCCAATGCCGTGCATTCC
>JAITIZ010000265.1 GCA_031279215.1 Planctomycetaceae bacterium | reverse complement strand
TCCTACTTCAATGAATTTGCCGGCGGTACGAAAAACTGTTACCAATATTTATTGGGTAGTTGTATTGATTGGGGACAAGACGAATATGAGTTACGTGATTGATTCCGAAAACATCCCGAAGCAAGACCGTTATATATTTCCTATTCGCCGTCAATTCCATTAGGAAACCTCGGTATTCAAAATAATGGAAGTGTACCGAAATTGCCGGAAAGAGGTTGTTGGATGATTATCGGGGTCAATGAGTTGTATGACCAAAAGGGGAAATATAACGAATACCATAAAATTCAACCTGTTAACAAAATAGGAAAAAGTATTTGTGTTTTTTATATTGAATAGATAGATGTTTCTAAAAATATTTTTTCAAAAAATACAATGTTAAAAACAAAGTGTTTACGAAAAATGTTCGGTTTGAAACTGAAACTTTTACAAGTTCTCTTTAGGACGTAACAACTCAAAACTCCCATGCCCCAAGAAAAATCATTGAATGAAATCTTGTTAAAAATGAGTAAGATTGAAGAAAAACAAGATTTGTTTACAGAGAAACTAACCTTGTTTTCAAAAACAATTCAGAAATTGCAAGCAAATTCTGTACCGCAATCTAAAACATCGAAAAAGAAACAAACCAAGAGATCAAAACGGATACGTGTCAATACGCAAGTTCTTGATTGGTTTATAAAATATCCCGACAAAGTATGGACGTCAGACGAATTAGCGGAAAAAAATCGGTTGTTCCGGTTCTGCTGTAAGAAAGACACTGGCTGGCTTGGAAGGGTTATCAAAAACAAAAAGCAGAAGTTGGACGGCAATGTTCTTTCCGCAAGGGAGTTAAAGACAAAAACGGTAATATTACCGCCGCCATTGAAGACTATGAAATTGATGACTAATTTTACGGCTAAAAAAATCACTAATAGGTTTGTAATGATGTATATTCAAAATAAACAACAATTTATTTTCTTTTTATATGTTTTTTTGTTCTGGTGTGTTAGTATATATTTTTTTGTATCAACTGAACAAATCAGAGCCGAAAACGCCGGACTTGATTTATTTATAAATGCATGTGAACATCATGGACGTAACGGAATATTAATTTTTTCGGGAAAAGCCGAGTTTGAAGTTTGTATTGCCGACACAAAACTTAACAACCAGCAAAATGAAATTTTCAATTGTACTGTTTGGTTTAAAGGTAATGATCCTGGTAATGGTTTGCGATTTCTTCGACGCCAGCAACCGCCAGACAAAAATGGTAACGATATTGTTTTATTGGAATATATAAGTAGAGGATATGCTACTGGAGAAAATTTAACTGTTATTAACCATAAATCAGTTATGCCTTTATTTTTTTCGGTTGGTAATTTAAAATTGACAATACCCGAATTTATGAAATTTGGTCGAATACAAGGAGATGAGGCATGGTTTACTATGCTCGGACTTATCGATATTAAATTAAATGGGGAATTTGAATTTAATTTGGAAAAGAAAAAAATTTTTAAGTCTATGGTTGAAGAACTTATTGGAAATACCGGTGTGAAACCATATAAGATAATTGGTACTGAAATATATGATTCAGGTAAAGGAACGGCAACTGTTTTAGAAAAAAGAACAATTGAAGGAAATTTAGTTGCAATATATTGGATTGATATACTAAGAGGATATATTTGTCCATTAATACATTTATTTGATGCTGATACTGGTCATCTTATTGAGGAATACAAAGCTTCTGATTTTTTTTATGACAACAACTCTTCGCTCTGGTTTCCTTTGATTTATGGAGAAAAAAAATATCATTATGAATCAGGTGAACTGTTATCGGATTGGGAATATAAAGTAAATAAAGAAACGTTTCATTTTAATATGGACTTAAAAGATTCTGATTTTTCTATTGATATTCCTAAAGGTTCTACGGTACAGGATGCAAGGAATTCACAAAATCTCATTTATTCCGCGAAAAATAATGGTAACTTGTCTTTTGAAAAAAATGAAATGAATTTAGAGTCAATGTATTGGCTTTCACGTGAAACGCATAATAGAGTAAATCAAAGTGATTTTTTTTCAGAAACAACGGTCAGATTGATCATGGGAATATCAGGAATAACTTTGGTTATTTTTGTTATTATTTTTAGACTTCTATACAAAAAATAAGGTTATTTCTAACTTTTTTATGTAATACTTATTATTGTACGAATATAGAAAATTCAATTACCTAAAACTCTTAATTAAGAAAGGCGTTCAAATGAAACGAATTTTTTATTTTGTTTCACTTAGCGAAAATTATTTATTATCTTCGCTTTTGTATTTTGGTATTGGTTTGATTCTTTTTGCCATTTCGCCGGAATTTCCAAAGATGACGATATTGGCGGAAGAGACAGGTTGTGGCGGTGAAGAACCGTGTCCTGAAGGACAAACTTGTGTGGACGGGGTATGCAAAGTTTGCGATGTTGTTTGTAACGGCGAATGTTATCCCGCCGGAACAGTATGTTGTGATGACGGAAATAACCGCGTTTCGTGATGCGTGTTCCCGTAACACTTGAATGCTTAATCCCTTTTTTTTGTTCTAAAGCGGTCCGGAATTTTTCCAATTTTTCTCAAAAATTTTTTTGAGCGGAATATTGTCTGATTTCTCAAGATAGTGTAAACTATGCGAAACGTACTTAATAGTGTTC
>JAITIZ010000178.1 GCA_031279215.1 Planctomycetaceae bacterium | reverse complement strand
GTATTAACTTTGATTGTGAATCGTTTATGATTTTGTCTTCAACCTGCTTGAATTTCACGATATTAGTTATTCGTTTTAGTATATTTGTAAAAATTGCATCAAGTTTTGTTTGTTTTCAACAATCTTTTAAAGCGTTTTTTGCACGAATTTTTAATTATAATAAACATTGTTGTATCATGTTGTTTTCAAAATTTGTTTCATAATAAGAGAGATCGTCATTACTATCGACTTCGAACCAACCGCCGGAAATCATTGTTGCTTTGAGCGGCATGTTGTTATTGATCATCAGTTGTAAAAACGAAGTCATATACATATTATTGAAATCTTTGCCGTCATAAATAATGTTTTTATCTAATTGATGGTAAAAACATATCACTTTGTCTATTACTGAATCACTAATTTTTGTTAAGCCGATGTATTGTCCTTCTATCTCGTGGTAATCTGTTGTTTTTTTGCCAAGTTCCGTAATGAATCCGTCTTTATTTAATTTCATTGTTTCCGCATCTTCAAGCGGATTTTCCATTCGTTTCGACCAAAGTTCACGCCAATTCAAATCGACTACTGTTGTCAGTGAATCGTTACAATGAATTATTTTTTTGAGAACCTGCGTACTGTACACAATATCTGAATAAGAAATAATGACATCACCGGTAAGTTCACTTTCGGCACAAAAAAATGTTGATACCATATTAGTTACTGAAAATTTATTATTGACCAACAACCTGACATTTTTATCTTCAAGATATTCACGCAAAACTTCCGCTTTATATCCGCCGACAACAATAATATCTGTAATACCAACCCGTCTTGCTGTTTCCAATTGGTAATGAATCAAAGGTTTGCCGTTCAACATGACCATACATTTAGGTACGGAATCAGTATGCGGACGTAAACGAGTCCCTTGTCCCGCAGCCAAAATAATCATTTTCATTGTTTCTCTTAATCTTGTTTCTCTTAATCAAAAAATATTAAATGATTCACAAATAATTTTGCAATCCTCTTGTCGAAACGGATTCTCACGTTCCGGATGCCACATCACTGCCGAAATAGGATATTCTTTATGTTTTATTGCTTCAATACATCCATCCGATGTTGTTGCAAGAACATCAAAACAGTACGGTAATTCAACAATTTCCCAATGATGATACGAATTAACTTCCGACAGTCCTGCATATTCTTTTACTAATTTATGTCTGACGGCAACATGATCCGATATTTTTTGTAATTTTGCGCCGAAAAACGAAGCAATAAATTGACAGCCGCGGCACACTCCAAAAACAGGAATCTTTTTATCAATACAATATTTCAACAAGTGTTTTTCAAATAAATCACGTTTTTCTGAAAGTTTATTTGGTGTTACGGAGTTCAAATCATTGCCGCCGGTTAATATCACACCGTCAAAGGATAATTCATCAAACAATTTCAATGTAAAATCAGTAACAAACACAAACGGTACTATCCCGCACTCTATAAGCAAACAACCCCATCGCGTATCAATTACTTCACGTATTTCGTGATACGATTCGTTCTCAACAAGTCTTGGTGTGATTGCAATTTTTTTCATCGTATATGATCTTATGCAATTTTGCGGACACTTTGTTCTGCACAATTAATTTCAATAATATTAAATTGTCTCCACTGATCAAAAAAGGTTTCACCAGCACCGATTACTGCCGGAATATCGAGTTCTGAACAACGAATAGCCATGTGTGAATTGACGCCTCCATATTTTGTAACAAGTCCGCGTATATTTTTTGTGAACAAAAAATCATAACCCGGATCAGCAGACGGAATGAATACAATCTTATTTTCGCAATCTAATTTGTACAATTCAGATTCATTAACAACATCACCGATAACAGATTTAAGAGTTACATAATTAGGCTGATCAGAATTAAGATAAAAACAATAAATATCTTCAGGTTGAGTAATCAAAACCGGCATTTGAAGTAAATTAGCATAGTGATATGTGAGTTTATTAGCAGTAATATCATGTTCCATAATTTCTTTTACCGATCTCGCATCCAATCGTGAATACATTTCATAAATGCGGCGGAAATCTAAATGAGCCATATCCTCTTTCGAGATTCCCCAATCATTTCCAAATTGTTCAATCAACATGATAATTTTACTAAGGGAACGCGTGAAAATAAATTTTGAAGACTCGCGTGCTTCAATGGCGATACGGACAAAATCAATCAATTGTTCGGCAGTGATTTTGAGACCATGTTCAATAAGAACACGATCAATCAAGTTGAATTTTTCTTCTGTAAATCTAAAAGATTCCGGTATAATCAAATCTGCTTGATTAGCGTTATCAAAATTGAAATACTCTTCTGGATTAGAATCGTAACGATCTGATAAAATGTCGTATGCACCCGGTCGAAGATGTCCGTATTTTTGTAAAAATTTATCTTTGCTGGATTCTCCGAATTTGACACGTGCTAAATCGCGTTTCATTTCTTTAGCAACAGTACAAAGCGACCCCATAAATTCATCATATTCCGTCTGAGAAATAATTTCTGTATCAACAAGAGATTTGAAAAACTGAACAGCAATAAATGCGGCGCGGGCAATACCGGCAAACGGAAGAGTTCCCAATCGTTTACAATCTTCACTGAGCCAATAAATACGGTCGATGATAGGTAATGTTGATTTTGTAATCCATTCATATCTTGTTTTCAGTATTTCAATTTTTTGCAGATCATCAAAAAACAATCCCTTGTTGGTATCAATTACTTTATTAGTCAGGTCAAGTAACGAATATTCGATACGTTTAATTTCCTGTGCGGAAAAACCATAGTCAATTAATTCCTCAAGACGCTCTGCAAGATTAAGGTAATAACAGGAATGGACAATTTCAAATTCGACTTTGTCATGGAACTTTGGAAATTGTACAAGTTTATCAAGGTAATAATCGACTAATTTCGCAGCGATATTTTCATTAAGCGATGCCGGAATGAAGGAGTTAAAATCAACCCGTACATCAACGTACGGCAATCCGATAAACGTTACCATAAGCGGATGAGACCGTAAATCACGATAGCCGTAATTGTATCGTTGATGTGCCCAAATGTTGTCCATAACCAATTCACGATAAAGGCTGATTGAAAGTGTTTTTGGTTTTCGTCCAATAATCTCTGCCGGATTCCAGTCGGGCATCACTCCATAAATAGCCCGTTTACCAAGTAAATTCGGATGCGGTACATTAAGGTTTTTAAGTTTTTGAACTGTCTTATTGAAACATTTTTCAAGCCTGTCGTTGTCATAAAACAATTGATGTTTGACGACCAATTGTCTGACTTGAAAAATATAAAGTGTATCAAAACTGTCAAATGCAAATTCAACATCTAAAAATTCGTTATTAAAAATTTTCTGTAATTCTTTCAATGTTTCAATCAGATGTTGCATTCGGGTATCGGTTGCCGGAACAGGTGATTTTTTATAATGAATATAAGTTGACAAATTACCTTTTACTCCGCTCGTAACGACATCGCTGCGGCTACTTTCTGTTTCAAAATTAATTATGTAATATGGAGCTTTCGTAGTCAAATCCGCTGTAAAGGCAACTCCGCTGCAAGATATATTTGTCAACTGTTCTTGAACAAGTATTTCATCATTGACTGAAACTGATTCACCATACGAATTGATAACCTGTTCAATTCCGTGCCGAATTGATTCATGATCTTCTGTTGAAATATTCTGTACACTATCAAAATATCCTGCCATAGAACTCGTTTCGGCATCTTCAGATAACGACGAAGATCGCACAATAATAAAACGCTTTTCAAATTTTGAAGAAATAATAGATACAATATTATCTGTCTGCTTATTGTATTCATCAACGGTAAAATAATACAATGGAAGAATTGTTGCCGTACGAATACGGGGTTGTAACAATTCTAATGTCCGGGCTTTGGTTGAAAGTATAATTGGTAACGTCATTTATTGATTCCTTTCAGTTTTATGACTTATAAAATTTCACCATTGTTTTTCACCGTATTTTTTAGAGTATCGTATATTATGTCTGCTGTTTTTTCTGCGGCATTGTTAAAATGGAATATGTTTTGAGTACGAAATCTGATAATTTTTTCACGATACGTTTCCGATAAATTAACCAT
>JAITIZ010000137.1 GCA_031279215.1 Planctomycetaceae bacterium | reverse complement strand
AACTTTCGAGTCGTCAAAATTGACGGAATATTTGAACGATTCGTTAAGTATTACCGGATACTCACAAGTCATAAAACAGACAGAAACCAACCTAGAGACTGGTGAACAAGCGAACATAACATACATTATCGGACGTAACAGAATCAGTCAGATAACACTTAAAGACGGTACCGAACAGGAGTTATACTTTACATTCGACGGTCACGGAAGCACCAGAGTCTTAACGGATCTTGCCGGTGCAATCGTCGAAATCTACAACTTTGACGCTTACGGTAACGCCATTGGTTTTGACCCGTCTGTTTCGCTAACTGAATTTTTGTACAGTGGCGAACAATTCGATTCAAAAATCGGACAACAGTATTTACGTGCAAGATATTACGATCCTGCAACCGGAAGATTCAACCGTCTTGATCCATTCTTTGGAAATCTGAACGATCCGCAATCTCTGCATAAATATTTGTACGCTCATGGTGATCCAATTAATGGGATTGATCCAAGTGGGAATATGTCTGTTGGAACATGTATGGCTTCTATAGGAATAGGGATGGGAATTGGCGCAATAAGTGGAGGGATTTATGGTTCGCTTCGATATGGTTTTGGAACATCTGGTATGTGGCGGTCAGTAGGAATTGGTACTGTTATTGGAGGTCTTGCTGGATTCGGTCTTAGTGGTTTGTTTTCTGCTTACATAACTAAAGCTGGTTTAGTAGCTGCTGGTGGTAAAATTCTCTTGCTTCGCGCATCTCTAGGAATCATTTCAATGTATGCAACAGCAGCGTCTGTGGCATATTTAGTGCAAAGTCCCAGATATGATAAAACATGGATCAAAATGACTTCATTTACCAATGATGAAGCAGAATATTTGAACAAACTATTGACGATGATGAAAACAGATTGTGAAAAAGTTAATAAACATAAAGAAGCATCGTATTTGTACTCTGGATATTTTGCTGGTCGTTCAATGGAAGTTGATCCCGATGATCCTGATACAAAAGAAGTTTCATTTACAACCGGACGTTGGTGGACATGGGGCGGTAAATGCATTATTCTTTCAAATGACTTTTTCGATAGAAAACCTCCAACTAGAACTTCATTCGAAAATGCTTTTGAATCTCAA
Organism: Planctomycetaceae bacterium; assembly: GCA_031279215.1. Taxonomy (GTDB): domain Bacteria; phylum Planctomycetota; class Planctomycetia; order Pirellulales; family Thermoguttaceae; genus WRKP01. The sequence continues at coordinate 2,753 of JAITIZ010000137.1, read as the reverse complement.
GTAGAAACGTTATTTCATGAAACTTATCATCATTCAATCGGTAATTACCAAGATCATCCCGCTACACAAATTTTTATTCAATATTCTAGTGACATGAAAGATGCTATTAAAGATACAGATGAATACCAAAACTTCTATAAAAATGATTACCTCCCTTTTGTACAGAACAGATGATGTACGTTCTGATATTTTTGTAAAAATTCGAGATAAAAAAAATTATTTGTTTATTGGATTATTTGAACTTGAATATACTAAATTACTAAGAGTATTTACTTATGTGTTTATATGAAAACATAAATAATAAATATAAAAGAAAACATAAAAAAATTTTTTTATGTTTTCTTATTCATTTATGTATTTGTTTATTGGTTATTTTTGTATCTTTTCTTACTCCATTATCTAATTATACTTCACCTCGTCAAGAGCAGTGTTTTCTACAACTTCAACGATTATTTGAAGAAATTTCGAAGTTACATAATGGTAATTATAATAATATATCTTCAGAGGAAATAACTGTCATATTGAGTCAAGCAGAACCACAAAGATGTAATTATAAATGGGTAGGAGGTAAATTATCGTTTTGTGGTATTCCTATCCTTATATGTTGCTGTAATCATCAATCAACTATCACAAATTATGAAAAATTTGTACTACATAAAAATGGACATGCTCTTTGTTGTTGTCTTCTCAATAATGGAAACATTGTACTTGTTCAACCAGAAGAAATAAAATTGACAAAAAGTGCTTGTTCAAAATGTTCTAGGCACATAAAGTAACACTAAAAAAGAACTTTTCAGGTAATTTAAAATTTTGTTCTGTAAGGTCGCAAGTGATGTTGCCATATTTATCATACAATATTGACGTGTTTTGATTAATATAACGAACATCAATCTCACATGATTTAACAGGAAAAGCACCAAACAAGTTTCTTACCATTATCATACAACAAATATAAAACTTCGTATCGAAGCCCGCCAAAACTCAAACATTCCAATTCATGCGCTGATCACCAAATGGGTATCACCGGTAAATTTAGAACAAAAATAAAACTTCATCTCAAATTTCTTGAAGGTCGGTTAGATATGCCAATCATTCATATTGAACGAATTTAATGTCTTGCCAATCAGATATTATCAATGATCAGTCTACGATTACTGTATGCGCAAAACTTAATTTTTGAACAAATTTGTCTCTTTTTGGAAATTATCGAATCGATAATTCGCTCCATTTCTGGAGACATTTTCTAAAATTCGTTTCACACTTCCTAAAAATTGTCCCCAATTCTATTATCGTACCGGTAATTTTATACTATTTTAAGTTTCTGACACCACCAATTTGACAGTCGTCGTACTTCAACTGCTCAACAGTAGCATGTTTCAGGTAACAGTTTTGAGTGAGCCAAATTCAACTGTCTCGGAATTCGCTCCTAATCAAACAACATTATCAAACGTACCACAAAAAACATAATGATAATTGTACAAAATAATACGATCATGGTGCGCACTCAAATATCTACTTGGTAAAAAATTACCACATTTTTACCTTCCGGGGTTACTTGACGGGCTTAGAACAGCATCTGAACAAGTACACCACTAATCATAATATATCCATAGTTCGATGTAAAATAAGCTTTCAGGATATTTTTCAATTCTGTAACAATTCCATCCTACATTATATCCTTCCATATAACTATCTAGTACTTGCTTAAGTTCTTGTATACCTAATAATTGTTTACACCATGGAGACAGATCATCTTGATTTTTATTCAAAAATTCAATAAATTGTTTTTTTATTTTTTCTTGTGAATGCCGCCTATTTTCACTAGATATAATTTTTTTTAATGCATCATGTGCTTTTCTATTTTGAAATTTTAATTTAGATAATTTTTTACCCTTTAATGTTTTCAATATTTTTTTTTCTGGAAATTTAAAGCCCAAAGGCTCAAGGCTAAAAACTACAAATATTAGATTTTCGTTATGGAGCTCATTATCACAAAAATTCAAATAACGTATTAGATCACCAATTACGCATTGAGATAAAGTTCTGTCTTCTGTTGTGTCCTTCTCAAAAGTCATTTTATTTTCAAACAATAAAGAGTGGATTATCTATTTGTACTTTTCTAAATTATCTTGTAAATTAGCAAGCAGTTTCGGAATTCTGTCGAATATTTTTATACTTAATCGGTTGGTAAAACTCTAAAAGATTATTTTTTACAATTCATCGATCTCAAAAGTATTTGTAGTTTCAAAATTTTAAATACATCTAAAAGAATACATTTCAAATACTTCTAAAAAACATTCCTTTTCAAAAAAATACAATGTTAAAAAAACAAGGTATCTATGAAAATTGCTTTGCTTCGATTGAGGGAGGGGATAGAATTTCTCTTAATCATGTATTTTCGGTTTTGAGTTTGTTATAGCATCTTTTTGAGTTTCGGGAACTTGCCAATGAAATTCGAAACCACTTGATGTTGTAAAATATTTAACATATGATGACTGATGCTTGACTTTTGAATCATGCCAATCTATCCTGATAAATTGATAGGATTCGAGTTTATCATGTCTTAATTTTTTATTTTGCGCTACTCCAACACCTACAAGACGACCACCTCCTTTGGCTAATGAAAGTTCTACATTCATATCCATAAAAGTTAATCCAGGACAACGAATGAGGTTAAATTCGCCATAATAATTTCCCTCAAGGGAGGGCATATAAATAACTAATGGTCAAGTGCAAGGTTTAGTGGGACACTT
>JAITIZ010000125.1 GCA_031279215.1 Planctomycetaceae bacterium | reverse complement strand
TTGTAATATATCAGTGGAATTATTGTAGATCACAACCATAGCAGCCCTGAAAGGGCGATAGGAAATTTTACACGGTTCGTTATTTAATCATTTTCCCGTTGCCCTTTCAGGGCGTCAGGGTGGGCGGGGAAACTTAAACCCACCCCGTTGGGGCGGGCTATAATCCTAACGCCCCTATCGGGGCTAATATAAAAAACAAAAATTCCACTGATATATTACAAAATTTTTTTTGTTGTTATTTTCGTATAATTTTTGTGTCGTTCGTAAAGTTTTGTGTGTTTCGTGTTTAAAATAAATAGATATTACTAATTGGTGTCATTTAAAATAGATAAATATAAAATAGATAAATACTTGTGGAAATAAATGCTAATCTAAAACAAATATTCGCAAAAAAAATTGTTATAAAATCATTGAGTAAAATATACTTCATGCAGTTATTCGATTGATGTTTTGTTATGTTACAATTTATGTAAGGGGCGGGCAATGTTTTATCGAAGTTTTTTTACTTGCTGTTGCGTCAGCGAGTTACGCCGACTCTCATATAAATCGTAATATAATAAAAACATCAATTAAATGAATACAAGAAATATCTTAACCAACCGGTAATTCCACAACAAATGTTGATCCGCAACCAAGTCCTTTACTGTATGCTTTGATGCGTCCGTGGTGGTCTTCGATAATTCTGTACGTAATAGAAAGTCCCAACCCGGTACCTTGACCATGTTCACGGCAAGTAAAAAACGGTTCAAAAATATTTTTCAACACTGCCTCATCCATACCAATTCCGTTATCCTCAACAGTCAACAAGGCATTGTTTTTGTCTTGCCGTAATTTTATTGTTACAAGACCTTCTGTATCTGTACTATGCAGGGCGTTTGTCAGAAGATTGAGAACAACTTGTTTCATTTCCTGCGGATTAACTGTTATTTCAAATGATTTTGGTAAATCCAGTTGTATTTTTTTCTGTTTAAACGCTTCGTGTTGTCGGGTAATTTCGACAATATCGGTGATAAGAGTTACAAAATCAGTGTGTTGACGTTCCTGCCGTCCAGATCGGGCAAAACTCAATAATTTTTCCGTAATTCCCTTACAACGAAACGCTTCATCCTGAATCATTTTGAGATAACGTTTTGCATATTCCGTTTCATCGGAACCGCGTCCGTTTTGAGCCAAAACGGAAACGATACGCCGTTGTAACGATTCGGCGCAGGTTGAAATTGCCATGAGCGGATTATTGATTTCGTGTGCGACTCCGGCGGCAAGAAATCCGACACTCGCAAGCCGTTCACTCCGAACCAATTCACGGGATCGCTCATTCACTTTGTTATCAAGGTCTTCCCGAATATCTTCGAATCGCTGAGTCATTTGATTCATTGCGTCCGCCAGTTCTGCCATTTCGTCCTGAGATTGCAATTGAATACGGTACTGAAACGTTCCATCGGCAACCTTACGCGAACCCTCAATCAATTGACTAAGCGGTTTGAATATCCAAATGTACGAAATACGAATCAATAAAAATGTCAATATTGCAGAAGTTGCTACGGAAATAATCGCAATAGCATTGAGCCAACGTGCGCGGCGTTTCATTGTTTGAGAATAGATTTTGAGGTCTTCGTGAAGATAGTTCGGTAAGGTATTGGCGAGCTGCTGAAGTTGTATCAATTGGTAGTCAATTTCTTCAAGCATTGTATCGGTTATTCTGGTTTCATTTTGCGAAAGGGCAAGTTCCAGAGCATCCAGTGAACGCCGAATATCATTAACAGTAGAAAATTCTTGTCTAAAACTGTCTTCGATTCCTATTTCTGCAACACGATCATCCAGTAATTGCTTATATTCTCTGTAAGCCTGATCGAGTTCAAAGAATGGTTTTTGAAATTTTGTTTTAAGCGTTGGCAAATCATCCCATACGTCGAGCGGCGACAACCGAAGCCGTGTTCGGCGAATACCGCGAAATTCGCTGAGGATGGTTCGCAACTCACCAGCATAACCGCTCAATTTTCCGGCAACCGGAAGAACATTCGCCCGCCATGCAATATCACGAACCTGTTTTTTGTACAAACTTACCGCATAATGCCCCGCAAGTGCCGACAGAAAAACCAACAAAAACAGAATGGTCAATGCCGTCCACATTATAAAACGGATAGAACGTCGTTTAATCATGGTTTTACAATTTTTGGGGTATTACAATTGCGGAACAAAAAAGGTAACTGCTTATTTTATCAATCGCTAGGAAATTATCGTTTCAATCTGCGGACAAAAATAGGCAATTATAATTGGTTCTGTAATGCTGTTTCGACAATTTTTGCTTCATCAATTGTATTGATTCCGAGAGTTTCGGCAGGTTTAAGAATTGGCAGAGCAATTACGTGTTTTCCTTTTGATTTCATAACAGCCGGAACATCTGTAATATAATACTCTTTTTGAACATTATCTGTTTTCAAATGATTCAATGCTTCCAATAAATCCTGTGTGTGAAAGACATAATAACTCATATTGACTTCTTTAATTAATTTCTGTTCATTATTGGCGTCTTTTTCCTCAACAATACCGGCAAATTCACCATTACTATTACGAATAATTCGTCCCAGACCGGCGGGATTATTTTTTATTGCGGTACCCAAAATACAGGATGGTAACAATTTTTGTTTTTGAGAATATGTTTCAAAGAGTTTGAGAATGGATTCGACCTGAATCATCGGACAATCTCCGGTAACAACTATTGTTGCTCCGGTATGATTTTGTAATTCATTCCGGCAAACCATTACGGCATGGCCGGTTCCGAGTTGTTCTGTTTGTTCGACGAAGACGAGATGCTGTTGTTGAGTTCGGTGTTCCAGCGTTTTCCGTACAAGATCACCGCGGTAACCAACCACAACAATAATTTTTCCGATATGTGCTTGTTCTAATGCATCGAGAACATATTCGATCATCGGTCTGCCGCAAACCGGATAAAGAACTTTAGGGAGTTCTGATTTCATTCGAGTACCTTTTCCGGCAGCCATGACAACAGCGTATTGGTTTTCTATCATCTTTTTTAAGGAATTGTAATTATTAGAGTTGTACTGATTAACTGATTAACTGATTAAAAGCCGGATTCAACCGGCAAGGAGTATTTTCAAATTGTAAAACGTAAAAATTTTAGGCAATAGACATAAATTGCGGATGGATATCGGATAAGACGGTAATATTTGCAACATTTTTATTATTCTCTTCGGCAATTTGAAAACATTTCCCAGTATAACAATGTCTTCTCTTTTTAACAATCCCATTTTACTATTTGAATTTCAGTAATATTTCATATTTCCCCAAAAAATAAAATTAAGTTTTTAGCAGTACCTTCTCTTGATTTCGGAGCATAAATTGGTATAAAACAGTTTCTGTAAAAATTTCGTTTGAACATTCCTTTTTTATTTTTAATTTTGAAACAATGTCAACATTAGAAAAACAGCGTCGTGTGATTCTTAAAATTTCGGGAGAATGTTTTTGTCCGCTTAAGGAGCGGGGTATAGCGATGGATTCGGTCATGCATCTTGCGGAACAGGTTGCCGAGGTTGCCAAGCGGGGGGTACAAATTGCTATTGTGATGGGCGGCGGTAACATTTTGCGCGGCGGTCAGTTCAAAGCCGCCAATGCTTCGATTCAGGAATCGACGGCACATTATATGGGAATGTTGGCAACAGTTATCAATGGACTTGCGCTTCAGGATGCTATTGAGTTGGTTGGTCAGCCAACACGTTTGATGACGGCGTTTGCGATGGATGTTGTTGCGGAACCGTATATTCGGCGTCGGGCGGTACGGCATTTGGAAAAAGGGCGAATTATTCTATTGGCAGGCGGTACAGGCAGTCCGTTTGTAACAACCGACACCGCAGCCGCTCAACGTGCATTGGAACTTGGCGCTGATGTTTTGCTCAAAGCCACCAAGGTTGACGGAGTTTACAGTGATGACCCCGAAAAAAATCCACAAGCAATTCTGTACCCAAAACTCACTTACAAAAAAGTTCGGCAACAGAATCTTCGAATTATGGATCAAGAATCCATCGCTAAATGCGGAGAACATAATATGCCGATTATGATTTTTAATTTTCGTACGGAAGGTAATCTCAAACGGGCATTACTGGGAGAACGGGTTGGTACGTTTATTACAAAATAAGTAATTTTGTAATAAACTTCGTAATATATCAGCGGAATTTCTTCGTAACTGTCTATGTTGACATTTTTGTTTTAATTTTTTTTAACACGAAACACACGAAATTACACGAAACACACAAAAATTATACGAAAATGACAAGAAAAAAATTTTTTCGTATGTTTCGTGTTTTTCGTGTTTAAAAAATAAATGCGAACTAATCACTAATATTGCTCCAATATACGATCGCCCTTTCAGGGCTTCGGGGAGGCGGGACTTTTACCCGCCCCGCTGGGGCGGGCTATAATACTCTTGCCCTTTCAGGGCGATTCTAGTTTTATGCGTGAACGGTCACCTTTTTCGTTAAAAAAAATAATACCGAATTTTAAAGTACAATGAGTATAAAACAAATATTCCACTGATATATTACATTACTCTTAATCATCTATCATCAATTGGTAATTGGCAATCTTTAATTACATAATGGTCAACTTTGATGATAGGTTCCCAGTTTAGTTTTGCAGGATTGCAAATTGTTTGAACTTTAGGCGCGGAATTACAATAGTACACGACATAAAGCCAATAGTTATCTTGTAACAAATGCGCAGTTTGATATTCATTTTGTGAAAGCAAAATACTACCTGTCTCGGCACGTCCTTTCACTTCAATATAACGAAATTGTTCAATGTTCTGCGTATTTCGTGAAATTAAATCAAATCCGCGATTCTGTTCTTCAACACTTTCAACTGTCCATCCGCGTGCTTCCTCAAATGCAATTGCAGCCTCAACAGCAATTCGTTCAATTTCGTCATCTTTGACCAACGGCGCAAGTTCAGGATTATTTCGTTGCGGACTCGGTAACACCCACGCTCGACCTATCAACTCAATATTACCAAGCATACATTGCTCTTCTTGTTTCAATTCCCTTTGCCGTGTTTCTAATCGGTGATTCAATTCCAATAACCGATCTTCGATCACTTTCATATTAGCATTAAATCTTGGATCATTTTCATTTTCGTACAATCTTGCAACCGTTTGCTGCTGTTGCATAATCAATTCATTCAAACTCAAATTAAGATGTTTCGAAATGACTTCAACCTGTCTTTTCCGCTCCTTCGTAACATCGGCTAGTGTCGTTTGCAAATTCTCAATAGCAAACAATTCTGTTTCCGCTTTGTCCGGTGTTGTCGGCAAATCGCATTTCGTAACTTTGTCCGTTCCCGCTGATAAATCAAGAAACAAAGTCGGCTCTTTAATGTAATGATTACCGTTTAAATCTGTCTTGACTATCAATAATCTTTTATGTAACGTTTTTCCTAAACCGTCGTTGATAGCAGCAATAAAAACATCTAAATGATACGGTGTATCCGTATCCAAATCGAATAGAACCGTTCCTTGTTCCATCGACACCTTCGATTCATTTTCGATATATTGCCGAACAACTTCAAATAACGGATGCCCTGGCGTAACCCATTCACTTCGTGCATCCTTTTCCAACAATTGACGATCAAAAACGATTTGTTTGTATTCCGAACCAAGTTTTCCATAACGTTGTTCCAATTTTTCGCCAATACTGCGAAGTTTAGAAGGTAATTTTTCGGCACGGTAACAATGAGATTTAATTTCCTTAAAGACCATCCCCGTTTCAACAGCAGCATTGTTGAAAAAAGATTCAATCGTTTCAGGAATCAGTCTTCGCTCTTTGGCTTCCGCATATTTGCCGGAAAGAGCAGATAAATTTAATTCCCGTTTTACCAAACCTTCCAAAGCCGATTTAGTTATTTTCCGAAAACGTTCTAAATCTACTTCACCTTCAATAAACTTTGTTAAAGTAATCTCCGTTTCGTTTTTTGCATACATATCACGCACGCATTGCTCGAGTTTGTTTGACGGAAAAATGTCGCCGAGTACATTAAAAACTTTGCCTGTTCGTCCGGGATCAATATCTGCTTCAATTTGCTGTATCCGCTTAAAAAGAGTTTGTAACACTCTGCCTTCACGCGTATTTACCGATACGAAATTGTAAATTAGACATTCTTTCGTTTGCCCGTAACGGTGAATTCGCCCCATTCGCTGTTCTAGTCTGACAGGGTTCCACGGAATATCGTAATTGACCATAAGCCAGCAGAATTGCAAATTGATTCCTTCACCAGCGGCTTCCGTTGCAACAAGAACTTGTGCGTTTTCACGAAATTCACGTTCCGCATAAATTCGTGTTCCCGGAGTGTCTCTATCACCGATTTTCATCCCCCCATGTATTTGCGCAACATTAATTCCCCACTCGCGTAGTTTTCCCAACGGTCTGTCTTCCTTGCCGTCTCCGACAAGATAATCAAGCGTATCTTTATGCTCCGTGAATATGAGCAGTTTCATTTTTGGATCACCAAATATTTTTTCGCTTGTAAGCAGTTCTTTGAGTCTAACAAGTTTCGATTCGATCCCTCGTTTTTCAGTAACATTAGCTTTATCAATTAATTTGTTAAGAGCAGCAATATCTTTTTTTAAAGTTACCGTATCAATCGAGATAACAATATTTTCCAATTCATCTAGGATTTCAGTTTGTTCTTCTTCGGATAACTCATCGAAGTCTTCGGGCAATTTACGATTGATTTTATCTTGCCGATACAGTTTCGGATCGTCGAGGATTTTTTGACGGTTATCGCGCATTCGTTCCAAAGTCCGCCGCACGGCATAAAGACTTGAAGCAAAACGCCGTTGGAGCATTGCCATTGTAAATCCCAACGCTCTCGCCTCCGGACGTTTATCCTGATTCGCTTTCACCGATTGCTCTTCAACGAAATCAGTGAGTAAGTCATAAAGTTCCAATTCCGTTTCGTTAATGTTAAATTCAACTGTATTGACTTTACGTTTAGTAAAAATGTGTTTGGGCTTATTCGTTTTCGGGTCAGGAAATGTAACAAGAGCTTCTTTGATCCGTCTAAGATAAAACGGAGCCGATTGTTTTGCCATCGCCTCGTCAAGACTTTTTACATCCGCATAAACATCACGATCAAGCAATTCAAGAAACAAGCAAAACGCTTGCGGATTACCTTTATGCGGCGTAGCCGTCATTAGGAGATAGTGATCAGTTTTTTCCGAAAGTTTTTCTCCAAGTTTATAAGCCAGCGTTTTTTTATCACTGCTTAACGCACTCATTTTGTGAGCTTCATCAACAATAATTAAATCCCAATGGCTATTAAGTAAACTCATTTTAGCATCTTCAATACGTGAAACCCATGAAATTGATGTGATAACTTGATTTTTATCATGCCACGGATTGATTCCATAATTAACACGAAGAATTTCACTGTTCATTATTTCGAATTGTTCACGAAATTTCTCTTTGAGTTCACGTTGCCATTGAAATGACAAATTCGCCGGAGTAATAATAAGAGTTCGTTTGACAAGACCGCGCACTTTAAGTTCTTTGAGTAATAGTCCAGCCATAATCGTTTTACCTGCGCCGGGGTCGTCGGCTAGTAGAAATCGAACTCGCGGCATTTTGAGAAAATAGTCGTAAACCGCTTCCAACTGATGCGGCAACGGATCAATTCGGGCAAGCGAAAGAGCAAAATAAGGATCATATTCATACGCAAAACCAATACGGATTGATTCAATACCAAGTTTGAAAAGAGAACTATTACCTTGATATTCGTCATCGATCTGAGTACATTGCAGTTGCTGTATGTGGTCAATATTCAGAATACGATCATAGGTTTGTTGACTCTCACAACCTGATGCGGTCAATTTCATGAAATCTCCCGCTTGATTGAATTTGATAATACGTACTTTTTCAGGAAAAACATCGCCCCAAACAATAACATCCGGTTTAATTTGAGATATTTGCATTAAAATAATTTGAGAATTAGGAACTCGTGAAAACAATAGTACGTAACAATTTAACCTCAATCTGTAAAACACCAACACCGAATACACAACACAATCAAAACACAGATTAGAAAAAGCAATATAACACAAATTAACGCGTTTTCAACAAGAGAAAAAGTAAGTGGCTCTTAGTACATTTCGGGCGGCCATTATTTATTGGGAACTTCTAAAAATCTTGCTTCTTAAAAATTTTGTCCTTGAAAATAAGGACTTGCAAGTATTTTTTTCGGATAAGAAACTAGGTTTTTAGAAGTTCCCTATTGTTTTTGGAACGCAAACATCTCGCCTGCACGGACGGACTATTGACCAAAGCCGTACACTTGTGCAGGTAAGGTAATATGTCCGCAATCCTGCTTCGCCAATCTTAAACATCACAATTATGACTGCTGAAAGTATATTTTTAGCGGAATTTATTGAAAATAAAGTAATATATCAGTGGAATAATTTTTTTGGTTCTATTTTCGTGGAATTTCCTTAATCTATTATGTTTTCTTAGTCCCGCAGGGACGAGATGTGCATAACCGTAGGTGTAGCGAAGCGCAACCTACGGCTCAAGAACATCCTCTCCTTTTCCAAAGCCCCGCATGGGGCGAGATTATCAGCCACAGCAATCATTATCTCGCCCTTGCAGGGCTTTGGAAAATGGGAGAGTTCCTGTTCCGGCGGTTGCGCTTCGCTTCACCGCCGGTTATGCATTTCACACCCCTAGCGGGGTTAAGAGCGAAAAACAAAAATTCCACGGATAGATTACAAAATAAATATGTTGTGAAAAAATAAATGTAAATGATTGCGAAAAGATGAAGTATTCAAACGAAAAATGAAAAATGGTAAACCCATTGACCAAAAGCAATAAACATTTTACAATCCTTACCGTCCTAGATTGCTTGATAATGCCCGCACAAGGGAAAAAGGAGTCTTTGATAATTTCAACTATTGCAGATGGTATGTTTTAAAGTGAACCTATTGACATGCCAAAAAATGTAATGTTATACTTTTGACCTAACATCAATTGGTCTTTTGTAATTGACCAATGATTCACACCAATTATTTTTAAGTACTATGAAAATACTATGAAAAATTTTACAAATTTATACCAGTTGTCGAAAACGTTACGGTTTGAGTTGCGGCCAATCGGGAAAACACGGAAGAATATCGAGGACAGCGGTTTTTTGTCCGAAGATGAAAAATTTCGCGGAAAAAGCGATGTTATCCGCGCTAAAAGTTACGAAAAAGTTAAAGAATTGATCGATGACTACCACAAAAATTTTATCGAAAATTCTCTGCCCAAAGTGCAATTCACCATCAAAAGTTTAAAGGAATATTACCACTACTTTTGTATCAAAAATAAAGATGACCTGCAAAAGGACGCTTTTGAAAAAATACAAAAATTGTTGCGAAAACAAATAACCAAAGTCTTCGATACAACCCAATTGTTCAGAAAAGAATTGATAAAAGAAGATTTGTTGAACTTTGTCGAAAATGAAGAAGATAAAAAATTAGTTGCAGAATTTAAGTTGTTTACCACCTACTTCAAAGGTTTTCACGAAAATCGAAAAAATATGTACACCGATGAAAAAAAATCAACCGCTATCGCCTACCGGCTCATCAATGATAATTTGCCAAAATTCATCAATAATATTACCGTTTTTGAAAAAATAAAAATATTACTCAATAATGATATTCAAAAAACCTTCAAAAACCTTAAAAAGAAATTATCGGATTTTTCAAGTGTTGACGAATTTTTTGAACTAAAATATTACGGTAACTTTCTAACACAAAACCAAATCGATCAATATAACACTCTTATCGGCGGAATCACCAAAGAAGACAACACAAAAATACAAGGTCTGAATGAATGTATCAACCTTTATAATCAGCAACAGAAAGAGAAAAAAAACCGCTTGCCGAAATTTACACCGCTGTTCAAACAAATATTAAGCGATAGAAAATCAATGTCATGGCTGCCCGAAAAATTTGTCAACGATAATGATGTTTTGAAAAGTATTGAAAATCTGTATCAAGAGATTGATAAAAATGTTTTCAATAAAGAGGTTCAGGGTGAATATTCTTTGAAAATGCTGCTCGCCTATCTGGATGATTTTGATCTGTCAAAAATATATTTGCAAAACAATTTGAGTTTAACTAATATTTCACAGTTTATTTATAAAGATTACTCGAAAATTTCTAATATCATAATCGAAAATTTAAAAAACGAAAATCCACAAAAAAAGAATGAAAAACCGGAAAAATATCTGGAACGAATAAACAAAATTTTTAAAGCAACAAAAAATTTCTCCGTTGAATATATCAATAATTGCATCGGGGAAAATTTGCTTGTTGAATATTTTAGAAACATGGAAAAAACAGATACACAGGACGATTTCTTTTCCTTAATACAGAAAAATTATGAAACAATTAAAAATCTCTTGAATAATCCCTATCCCGAAAACAAATCGTTAATTCACGACACAGAAAATATCGAACTCATCAAACAACTTCTCGATAATATAAAACGTTTAATTTGGTTCGTTAAACCGTTTTATAGCAACAGCGATGAATCGGATAAGGATTTAGCTTTTTATGCGGAATTTGACAACCTTTGGGAAAAATTGGATAAGTTTACTGCACATTACAATATGATACGAAATTATGTAACTCAAAAACCCTACTCAACCGAAAAAATAAAATTGAATTTCGATAACTCAACCTTACTTGCCGGCTGGGATGTCAATAAAGAACGTGATAATACAAGTATGATCTTGCGCAAAAACGATCTGTATTATCTTGTAATTATGGACAAAGAACATAACAAAGTTCTTGAAAGTAGTGAGGCAAACGGAAAAGGTTACGAAAAAGTTGAATACAAACTTTTACCGGGTGTCAATAAAATGTTGCCGAAAGTTTTCTTCTCCGAAAGCAGAATTAACGAATTTAAACCAAGTAAACAATTACTCGAAAATTACAAAAATGAAACTCACAAAAAAGGCGATCAATTTAATCTCCGTGATTGCCGTACATTGATAGATTTTTTTAAGAAATCAATTGACAAACACGAGGATTGGAAAAAATTTGATTTTCAATTTTCCGATACCTCAACCTATCAAGATTTAAGCGGATTCTATCATGAAGTGGAACAACAAGGTTATAAAATAACGTTCAGAAATATCTCCGAAAATTACATTAATCGCTTAGTCCACGAAGGAAAAATTTATCTGTTTCAGATTTACAACAAAGATTTTTCGCCACGCAGTAAAGGAACACCCAATATGCACACGTTGTATTGGAAAATATTATTTGAGCGTGAAAATCTAAAAAATGTCGTCTTTAAACTCAACGGAGAAGCGGAAGTATTTTACCGCAAGAAAAGTATCAAAGACGAAAATAAAATTGTCCATAACGCCAAAAAACCTATCAATAACAAAAATATAATTAACAATAAAAAAACACAAAGTTGTTTCAATTACGATATTATAAAAGACAGACGTTATACGGTGGACAAATTTCAGTTTCATGTTCCGATTACGTTGAATTTTAAGGCTGTCGGCAATGATTTTATTAACGAAAAAGTCAATCAACATATCAAAGATGGTAACATAAAACATATTATCGGAATTGACCGCGGTGAACGGCATTTGCTGTATTTGAGTTTGATTGACTTGAACGGTAATATCAAAGAGCAATGTTCACTAAATAAGGTCGGAATTGATTATCATGATTTGTTGCAAAAAAGAGAAGACGAGCGTGATAAAGCCAGAAAGAGTTGGCAAACAATAGAGTCGATCAAGGAATTGAAAGAAGGTTATTTGAGTCAAGTGATTCATAAAATTACGCAAATGATGATTGAACATAACGCCATTGTTGTTTTGGAGGACTTGAATTTCGGATTTATACGAGGTCGGCAAAAAGTAGAGAAACAAGTGTATCAAAAATTTGAACGAATGTTGATTGACAAATTAAATTATCTTGTTGACAAGAAAAAACCAATAACAAAAATCGGCGGTTTATTAAACGCTTATCAGTTGACCAATAAATTCAAAAGCTTCAAAGAATTAGGAAAACAAAGCGGATTTTTGTTTTACATTCCGGCGTGGAATACGAGCAATATTGATCCCGTAACAGGTTTTGTAAACATGTTCAATACACGTTATGCGAATGTGGAAAATGCAAAAGAGTTCTTCAACAAATTTGCGGACATACGTTACAACAAAGCAAAGAATTATTTTGAATTTGTAGTGGACGATTACCGCAAGTTCAATGTCAAAGCCGAAGGTACTCGTCTTCATTGGATAATATGCACCAATGGAGACCGAATACGAACATTCAGAAATTCGGCAAAAAATAGTCAATGGGACTACGAATCTATTTCTTTAACCGGGAAATTAACAGATTTATTGAAAGAATATTTTAACGATTATGAAACGGAACTTAAAAACTTAAAAAAGTCAATTTTGAATCAGACGGAAAAAAGATTTTTTGAACAATTGTTGTATATTCTCAAACTAACGCTGCAAATGCGCAACAGTATTCCGAACTCGGAGGTGGATTATCTTATTTCGCCGATTGTTGATGCTGATGGAGAGTTTTTTGACAGCCGCAAAGGAAAATCCAATCTCCCCAACAATGCCGATGCTAACGGTGCGTACAATATTGCCCGCAAAGGACTCTGGGTAATAGACCAAATCAAAAACACCGAGAACTTGAAAAAAATCAACCTGGCAATCACAAATAAAGATTGGCTAAAATATGCACAAAAATAAACGTTGGTACATAACATAATGTAGTGTAAAAACCATATTGACCACAATCAAAAAAGTATTTATAGTTTCTATCGTATTGACACAATCCATCGATTTATATGTTGGAATTATGTCAATATAAATTTAATTTCTACTATTGTAGATAGGGTGTTTACGTGTTGTGTTCAGAGTCAGTGTGTTCCTTTGATAAAGTTCCAAGCCTCGTCATTGCACTCAATTAATCCCATTACCTAAAATGGTAACTAAATATATTGGCGATGTAATGTAGCGTGTCTTCTAGGTTTTGTATAGAGAGCATATTGTTGCCCAAATAAAGAATATATTACATATTTTATTATTATGGTATGTACGCCGCAAAATTTTTCAGGGTGTTTTGTGGTTAATTGATTTTTTCCTCGAGTTGCGATTTGGAAATGGTCGATGAACTATTGTGCGACGAATATGTCGTGACGTAAATTTCGTACAATATATTCCAGGAAAGAAAGAAACCCCATGAAAAATTTTGAGCGATTTATAAATTCGTACCAAATTTCAGAAACATTGAGATTTGAATTAACGTTGCGAAAGAAAATCAGAAAAAATGGTTTTGAAGAAGAAATTTATATGAGTTATTCTAATTTACAGGAACTCATAAAAATTTCCGAACAAGAAATCATTAGGGACATGACTGAAGAAAATAAGCTTTTTGAATAATCGATTTATTATCGGATGTAAGCGTATTGTAGAACATTTTTTGTTTTATCGGTCTCCTGAATTTGAATTTGAAATATGAACCAAGAAAATAAAACTACTGAAATAGAACAAACTTTGCGGAAAACATTGTTCTATTATCGGCTTCGTATTGGAATCTTTGTAACGATTCTTATACTTTTTCTATTTCTAATTATTGGCGGTACTGTTTTTCTATTAAGTTTACGGGAGACCAAGTTTGTTCCTCCGACTTACAAAGAGCTTGATCCTCATTTAGCAACCTATTGGATTGACCGAACCCAGACCGATATTGATTTATTTCGAACCGAAACAAAAAACGAAATACCACGGCAACTCTATTTCTCCCTCATGAACACATTGAACGAGGCGCGGAAAATTTCTTCTAATTACCCACGAATTATGGCAATCTCCGATATTGCTATCACAATGGCGAAAAACGATATTGATATTAACATTGACAATATTATTCAAACATTAGGCGATACACCATTAGCGGCATCCATGCGTACACGAATTATTGCTTCTCAGAGTCTTATGTTTTTGAGACTTGCGAAACGTTCTGCGGCACGGGTTGCGATTCAGGAGTATGACCGGATTGTTATTGAGGCGGATGTCAAACTGAATTCTTCTGTTAATGAACTTGCGTTTTTGGGAGTGATTACGACGTTAGCCTGTCTGGAAGATACTATAAAATTGAGCGATATTTTTAATAAACAAATCGAATTTTCATTGCGAATCACCACAGAACAGCGAATGCGTGCATATCGTTTAATTGCCGGAGAACAAGCTCGGGTTGGTATGTCGGTTGATGCTATGCATACTGCCCAAAAAATTCAAGATACAGTTGAACGTGTTCGTGCTTATCAACTCATTATTCTCCATACCGCTCGTCCTCCCAAAATTACTCCCGTCGAACCAAGTATTTTCCTTCCTCCGATAGAGGGACCTTGGACTCCGCTTCCCGAACCAATCATAGCCCAGCAGATCATCAATAGTGTTATAAAACAGATCACCGAGCGTGAAGAACTTGAAGAACAAATCGATCTTTTAACCATGCTTTCCGAATCGAGATTGATGTGTGATCCTGAAATTCATCGATTGTTTCGGGAGGGCATTGTCAATCAAGAGGCGATTGACAACTTAATAAAACAACCCATTCTGCAACATCTTGACAACCCCAAATCCGAACAGATTCGTACTTCACTGAATTTGCCGCCCAGACCCAAACATTTACAACAAACAAATGATCCGGTATTGGATGATTGGAATTCCTCTGTCAGACCAGTTTTCGTTAATCTCAATGAAATTGAACCTGCCGTTGTCAAAAATCTCACTGATCAGCAAAAAATTCGTGCTTGGTTAGTAACTTCGCAATGTTATCAGTTGAGCAGCCGTTATTCAGATGCGGTACAAGTTCTTCGGAAAGCTGCAACAATTGCTCGTGATCAAAAACAATCGAATGAGCGTATTCAGACACTTTTGAAAATCGGCGAACATTTACTCAGTGTTGGAAGTCTTACGGAGGCTCACGCGGTTTTTAAAGATATTGGGCTTCCCTCAATTCCTTCAACAACCGCATCGCAAGAAGAACAAACTCAATCTATTACTCTTTTTACACCGGAACATCTTTCGTATTTAGCCCGATTGCAGATTGTCGGGCGTTTTTTCGATGATGCTTTAGCAACAATTCGGTGTATGGAACCTCCATCCGCTCAAGATTTGGATCTGGTTTTCCTTGCAACCGAGCAACTACGGATTGGTCATTTCGAAAATGCCGACCGGACAATTTCCGCAATAACAAACACCAACACTGCCCAAGTCCAAAAATTACAACATCTGTCCGCAATCGCCCAAAACGGTGAAGAAGAACATTATGTTGCGGTAAAAATTCCATTTCCGGGAAATTTGCAGAATGATGAAGAATTGCGGCGGTGTTGTGAATTACTGATTCAAAATGGTCTTTTTGGTATTGCGGTTGCGGCTGCTCAAAAAATCAAAGACCCGGAATTACAATCAAAAAATCTGGCACGGCTTGCTCGTGAATACGTATTGCTTTTCAAGGCTTATGGTGAAGACAGTGATTGGCATCGTTCGGTTCGTGAATCTCTTTTAAAAACGGCTTGTTCAACCGCAGAAAAAATTGTTCAGCCAACCCAGCGTGCCGAAGTTCTTGAAACAATTCTTACTGCCGTCTTGCCGTATGCCCGCAAAGAAAATCGAAAAGATTTTTTATTACGTTTGTTCGGCGAAGCTTTCCAAACTTCCCGTCAGATTAACGCTCCTGAAGATAAAATTGAATTGATGAGCAAATTGATTTTAAGCAAAATCGCTCTGGAAACCAATCAAATACAATCAAACCGTTTTCCTCTTTTGAATCGGGAATCAAATCCGGCAATTACAGAAACAATTGATCAATTGATTACGGAAACGATTGATAATATCAATGAGGTCGAAAATATTCCGCAACGCGGTTATGCTTTATCTTTTCTTGCCAAAGTGCTTGGTCAGGTTGGGCGTTTTCAGGCGGCGCGAGCTTTTGTGAAAAACGCAGAAGAAACAGCCAAAGAACTAACAGATAGACGTGAAGCAATTTCTATCCTTCTTTCACTGATTCCGACGTTACAATTGTTGGGCGATTCTGAGGCGATTCACAGAATTTATAGCCTTACATTTACAATTATATCGGATTCCTTCCTTACAATTCCCAATATTCCTGATACCGCAATATATGAATGGCGTCTTCGGGATTCGGAACTTGATCGTGTTGTCCGTTCTCAGTTGGAGCAAAACCTTTTGGTAGAAGCGGTCATGTTTGCTGATCGAATCAATGAACCGCAACTTCGAGATCGTTTATTACGGGCGGTTACTTATATCTATATGGATCAACAAAATTTTGCGTCAGCGGAAAATACCCTCCGAAAAATAGAACTTCCCAATTTTAAGACAAGTATTTCCCGTGATCTTGTGTTTATGAAACGTCATTCCAATGACCCCATCGACAGCAATGTTGAACCAAACACCAATAAAACGAATACCGAAATCAATCCCGCAATAATAGAAAATAAATAACAACATTGAGAAGGTGTAATTTGTAGCTCTACAATTGGCGATATTGAAAGGGTTTTTTGGTTGGTTTTCTGTAATTTTGGTAATATATCAGTGGAATTTTTATTTTTTACCACAGAGGCCACAAAGAGCACAGAGACGGAGCAATTTTAGGATTTTAACCAGAAAGGGTAAATTAAATCATAAAAAAATCTCTGTACTCCTTGTGTACCCTGTGGTAAAAATAAAGGCAATTATTAAGGGTAGGCGCAAACCTTCTGGTGTCAATTACTTACTCAACCGGTGCAACCTTTCGGGAGAAAGGATGCCTACCTGTTGAAACATCATCTCATGTAGGAACGCACGGCAGTGTGTTCCTACATGAGAGTTGAAATTAAAGTCAGTTCGTTTCTCCTCCATCTACGGTTGACATTCCACGCCAAATGTTAAGGTTGACGTTATCACTTACAAAATGGATACTACCGTCACCATAGCAAACATTGACGCCGCCGGTGTGTTGGCTTCGTGCACCAAGAAATGCAATCTTCTTGGAACCGGTCTTCGCCCAATAATTGCCCGCATCTTTTTGATTGGGCGTTAAATATCCAGAATATGTTGTGCAACCCCAACGTACTAATAGCCATCCCTCACAACGTTCCTGTTTCGTTCCTGTGTGGGTTCTGTTAGCCGAATACGTAACCATATCCATATCAAAATCTCCCGTATCTCCTCCGGTGTCAGAACCTCTCGTATCGTAATCAAAGATAGCACGCTGATATATTTTGCTACGTTCCGAATCGGACATTCCAGTGAGAAGTAGGCTTTGTTTGATGACGCTTACACCGCCAAAAAGCCCTTCGGAAAGAATCATTGTATTGCTTGTTCCGTCCGTCATCGCTTCCAAACCGACACTCCCATGTATATCTTCCGCATTGGACGGATTATTACCGAGATAGAATGTACCGTCAATACGATAATTATCTCCAACATCGTCCGGCTGAAAACGAGAGTTTTGTCCCGTTGCAGAACCGGTGCAAACGAGATAGCTTCCAGGTGCGAGATCTCCATCTCTTCGTGAACGCGGAACCTCACTATCGCTGGGACAAACAAAAATATTCAGATAAACCTTTTTCAGATCATCGTAATAAGGATTGGTTCCAGAACCGGTGCCCCAAAAATAGGCATGGGAAAAATCGTAGCCGTTGGAGACATTTGCCGCTTCAATGAAAGGTAACACTCGCGACAAAGCACTGGTTCCTTCGAAGTTTTTAACGCCAGTCTGTCCTTTGGTGTATTTCAAACCATGCGGCGGTAGAACGTTAAATGTGTCGTGATGATTGTGTAAAGCAATACCCCACTGTTTTTCGTTGTTGGTACACTGCAGTCTTCGAGCCGCTTCCCGTGCGGCTTGAACGGCGGGCAACAGAAGAGCGATTAACACGCCGATAATCGCTATAACCACCAGCAGTTCTACAAGAGTAAAACCTTTTCGTTTTCTACCTAGCCCCCCCCCCCCTGCCTATTTTAACATTCGTTTTTCCGCCGATAAGTTCCGCGACGGAAAATAGTGTTCCAACGAAAAAGGAGAGCAAAACATCCCAAATTCCAAACAAATTCTGCATAAACATAATTTTTTTCCTTTCATAAAAGGAGATTTTAAAATAAACTGGTAAAACTCCCGTTGCTCCCCCGGGAAAAGAAGAATCTGTCAAACCACCGATTCACAAATGAACAGCACAAATCAACAAGTATGCCCAATACAACATTTCCGACAAAATATTGTTCTCACCTACCTAATTTTGTGAATTTTGTGTGAACGGTTACAAAGTTTCCAATGACAAACTCAAGTCTGCGTAATTTCACCATATTTTCAAATTTCGTCAATAGGGGGGGAAAATAGTTGAGAGTTGAGAGTTGAGAGTTGATAGTGTCGCAAGCGGATTACTACCCAAACGGCAATAATTCCGCTTGCGGCACTATCCACTCTCAACTTTCCACTCTCAACTATTATACTGCCCTTTCAGGGC
Organism: Planctomycetaceae bacterium; assembly: GCA_031279215.1. GTDB lineage: Bacteria > Planctomycetota > Planctomycetia > Pirellulales > Thermoguttaceae > WRKP01. Next base: position 245 of record JAITIZ010000125.1, on the reverse strand, counting down.
TTCGGTTTAGGTTGGTATTGTTACCCACCCCGTTGGGGCGGGCTATAATCCTAACGCCCTTTCAGGGCCACTATGGTTGTGATCTACAATTATTTCACTGATGGGAACTTCTAAAAACTAATATTAGGAGGAACGCAGGCGTCTCGCCTGCCCTGTTTTTTTACAAAAAAACGCCTAAAAATGCGGTCGAGACGACCGCGTTCCTTCTAACAATAAATTTTACATTAGGTTTTTAGAAGTTCCCT
>JAITIZ010000707.1 GCA_031279215.1 Planctomycetaceae bacterium | reverse complement strand
TTAAAATAAATAATATTAAAAATTACAATAAAAAAACTTAATTTATCGTCACTATAAGTGCAAGCCATTTTAGCGCACCCGATGACAAATCAAACACGCGTACGCGCGCTAATTTCGCTTGCACTTGACCTATTATAACATGGCATCCACTGTCCCACTAATAAAAAAGAAAAAGTGTCCCACTAAACCTTGCACTTGACCATTAACCTACGGTTATGCACATCTCATCCCTGCGGGACTAAGAAAACATAAGAGATTAAGAAAATGCCACGAAAATAGTACCAAAAAAATTATTCCACTGATAGATTACTGGAATTTTTGTTTGAAGTTAAAATGGTGTTCGCCCTGAAATGTCCGTCTATGTTGTTGTCAATCAAACAATATGTTACCCTTTCAGGGCGAAATCTCGTGCGAAATCTCATAAATTTCAATAATTGATACCGTATTAAGATTCCACACTCCCCAACCGCTCTTGCGAATCGTCTTCACCCACACCGGTTTTTCACGCAACATCAATTGTTTATCCCGCTTAAATTCACCGCTCGGGCGGCGCTGGAGAATATAGTATCGAAAACCGCGCTCTTTGAAATCATCGAATGTTTCCGTTGCAGAAGGAATTTCAAACGGAATCGGGAATTTTTTCATGGAAAAATACAAATCCAGCGCCGCTGGCGAATGAACACTAAACACAATTTTATCACCGGAATTGGTGTTGTTACGAAGCCAGCAAAGAACTTCTTCATCCAAACCATCCCAATAATAAGTCCCCTCCATACCAGCTCGAACCGCCCCAGGTAAACCGCCAATCACTAAATTATAAAACGATAACCATTGCGGAGCATACCAAAATATGTTGAACAAACTCGCAACGTAAATCAATAAAACCGGTAATTGAGTACACAAACAATTCTTTTTGATCTTCATGTTTTCGTTGCAAAATAATTCATTTCCGCATGTTTTATTTTCTTGTTTTTTATTTACAGATATTTTGTTCCCAAGAATTTTATTACAAAATATTCCGTTCCAAAGTGTTCCATTCCAAAGTGCAGCGGCTCCAATTCCGGCAATCATTGCCAAAAACGGAAACGCCGGAATAAACATCCGAACCCCATCATGAACCGGTGTACCCGGCAACGCCCGAAGAAAAAGTAATGACGACATGTTCAGAAAAAGCCAAAATCCAGACCAATGTTTATTTTTGTCCCGAATAATTGTTATAAAACCGGCAAAAAAAAGAAACAAAATTCCAATTGGTACGGTAATTACTGTCCACGCAAGTGTATTATACCAAGGCAAGGAATAAGTCAAATCGTACATGTCACCGAAAAAAAGTACCGCAATATTGAGTGTCCGATGTGTGTTCAAATAAAAATATTGATACATTCCGGTTATCGGTGTCAACCAGAGACGCGGGCTGAATAACCAAAAAGTAAATAATGCAAAAATGGTTGTCATAAAAATACGTTTCGATAAATTGTCAACACGCAACCGGTTTTCCGTACAAACAAACCGGTTCGCCAACAACCGAACAACCAACCACAATATCGGCGGTAATAAAACACCGCAGCCTGAAAACTTGGATGACATTGTCAAACCAACTGCACAGCCGAACCCCAAAGTTCCCCAACCGGATTTCAAAGCACACGGAAAAAACGCCCAACTCAAAAGCCATGCCGAAATCAATGCAGAATCATAAGCCGCAATTTGCGCATGGGCAAACAAACGCGGAATCAATAAAATCGAAACAACACCGAAAACCGCTGTTACCAAATCAAATTCTTGTTGCAAACAATAAAAAACCGCTCCGATTGCAAACGAAAAGAAAACAAGAGAACCAAAACGGAATTGTACGATTTCCGGTAAAAACGGCGGTGCGATTGCCTGACCGAGCATATTGAGAAACACCGGAAAGTGCGGATGTCCTTCGTTTGTGAAACAATAATTTTCCAAACCCCAAGTTGAAAACAGTAATTCCAAAGAATCTGTTTCCCGAACATGTTCCAATTCAGGCGAAGATGGAATTATTTTTTGAACACTGTTTTGAACACCCGGAATTTGTTGCAAAATCCGTTGAAGCCAAAATGATAAATTCGCAGAACGCTCATTCATCATCCCTTCGTCCCACGTCAACGGAAGATAGGATGACGCTGACGATAAAATAAAAAAAGTACAAAAAACAACTATTCCCGACACAAAAAAATTTAATAGATTGGCGGGTAATCGGAAATGTTTTATAGGATGAGGTATTGATTTTTGATTTGGGGATTGGGTTGAAGTATCAAGCATATATTGTTCGGTAATAACTATTCGTACAAATAAACAAAATGCCGGAAAATAATCGTCTCTTTTATCAACTCTTTTATCAACTCTTTTATCAACCGCTAAAACATATCGTTTAATTTCAATTGTTTAATTTCAATTGTCCGCAGATTTTCGCAGATTATTTTAAAAAGTTTATTGAAAATAATTTTTGTGTTTTTAGTCTATTCTCTTTTTGTATGTTTCGTTATTTCATCTGTTTCGTATTTTCAAAAAATAATCTCTAAAATCTGCGAACATCTGCATAATCTGCGGACTCTGTTGATAATAATAGACAGTTATCTCCGAAACGAACAGTGTATTATTCTAACAAAATAGTTATCAATTTTAATGGGGAACTTCTAAAAACTTAAATTTAGTTTATACTAATACGCAAATGATATTGAGTGTATCTTAAATTTTCGATCAAACCGATTATAAAAAATGGTGATTTTATGTCGATGAATATAAGCGGAGCGGAATTTCTTGTTAAGGAAACAAAGGGACTTTCGGAGGCGAATGGTCCTAAATCGTTGATGCCGACCTCACTTCGTTCCGCAGAAGGAAATCTGAATGTTTGTTGGGCGATTGATGATTGGTCTCGTTGGCGGCAATCTGCCCATGATATTAAACAGTATGTTCTGGCTAATCTCGATACGCTTCTTGAACAATTCGTAACAAAACTCGAAGCGAAAGGAATTAAAGTTCTTTGGGCTGACGACGCCGCCGACGCCAACAACTTGATTCTCGATTTGGCAAAGAAATATAACGCTAAAACCGCCGTTAAAGGTAAATCAATGGTGAGTGAAGAAATCGGATTGAATCATTTTCTTGAACAACACGGAATTAAAGCACTCGAAACCGATTTGGGAGAATACATCGTCCAACTTGCCGGACAACGACCAACCCATATTGTTACACCGGCATTACATTTATCAGCTTCGGAAATCGGACAACTCTTTGCAAATAAACTCGGTGAAAAATATACCGCCGTTCATGAAGAATTGACCGCAATTGCCCGAAAAAAATTACGGCAAGAATTTATTCATGCCGATCTCGGATTTTCCGGTGTCAACTTCGGTATTGCCGAAACCGGAACTCTCGTCTTAATCGAAAATGAAGGAAATATCGGTCTCTCAACCTCTTCGCCTAAAGTTCATATCGCCATGATGGGACTTGAAAAAATTATTCCCCGACTTGATGATTTACCGTTATTTTTAAATATGTTACCCCGAATGGGAACCGGTCAAAAATTAACCTCTTATGTTCATCTCTTTAACGGTCCGGTACCGGAACGCGAAATGTATTTAATTCTCGTCGATAATGGACGTACAAACGCTCTGAAAAATCATGAGTTTCGCGAAATTCTACAATGTATTCGTTGCGGTCTTTGTATGAATAATTGTCCGGTTTATCGTCATGTTGGCGGTTGGGCGTATGGTTGGGTTTATCCGGGACCATTAGGTTCCGTGTTGGTTCCGCAATTACTCGGTATCAAAACAGCATGGAAATTACCGTTTGCTTGTTCGTTGTGCGGGGCGTGCAGTTCCATCTGTCCGGTAAAAATTGATTTGGCTCATCTTATTGTCCGACTTCGCCGAAAAGCCGTTAAAGCCCGCACACCCGCAGGGAATTGGATTGAAACATTAACATGGCGCAATTACGCATTCTGGATGCAAACCGGTTTTCGTTTCCGATTTTTGATGCGTTTTCTCAAACTCGGTATTCGAACTGTTCCGTTTTTACCTTGGCACCCTGATAAACTCGGAGCCTGGACACGAGGACGAACATTACCCAAACCTCCCAAAGAAGGTTCATTCCGCGCATGGTGGGCCGCCAATCGACATTAGAAAATTTTGTTATTGTCTATTTTGGTCCGCAGATTGTACAGATTTACGCAGATTTTTGTCCAGAGATTTTCGTCCAGAGATTTTCGCAGAGATTCGATCTTCGCGGATTTTCAAGGATTATTTTTTGAGAGCAGGAAATAACGAAACCAAAAAAGAAACAAAGGAAGAAAAAAATACAAAAAATAGAGAACATTATTTTCAAAAAACTTTTTAAAATAATTTGCGAAAATCTGCGTAATCTGCGGACGATTTCAATTATTAAATTATGTGGTCGTTAAGAAAATAGACTGTTACTTTTTCGTGTGTTTCGTGATCTCAAAAAAACAAAAATTTCACTGATATATTACAAAAATTAAGTTTTTAGAAGCAGCTGTTAATCATTAGTCATTCTGTTATTTTCATGATTTTAAACATACTCAAAAATCGTTTTACATTGGCATTGGCGGGATTTATTGATGATCCTGAATCCTATCTTGATTTGATTCGACCTTCGCAAGACGCAAAGTTTGGCGATTTTCAGGCGAATTTTGCAATGCCCTTGGCAAAGAAGTTGTCGAGAGTTCCGCGTGAGGTTGCCAATGAAATTGTTGCGCGATTGAAAATAGATGATTTATGTCAACCGCCGGAAATTGCGGGGCCGGGATTTATCAATCTTCGGTTACGAAATGAATTTTTGGCTGATATGTTGCGCAAGGCAGTAAATGATGAAAACCGGATTGGTGTTGCGCTTATTGAACCGTCAAAACAAAAAACTTATATTGTTGATTATTCCGGTCCGAATGTTGCCAAACCAATGCATGTTGGTCATATTCGTAGTACGGTTATCGGTAATGCGTTGGCTCGGATGTTACGGTTTCAGGGACACCGTGTTATTACCGACAATCACCTCGGTGATTGGGGAACACAATTCGGAATGATTATTTATGGTTACAGAAATTTTCTGGATCGGGAATTTTACCAAAAAAATCCGGTGGAAGAACTCAGTCGGGTTTACCGTGTTGTCCGCCAAAAGGCGGACGAATCCAATGAAGAGATTGCAGCGGCGGTGTTGGCGGAAACCGCAAAACTACACGCCGGAGATGTTGAAAATCTCAAGATATGGAACGAGGTACTCCCTCATTCTATGGACGAAATCAACCAAATTTATCAACGGCTTCATATTTCGTTTGATTATACATTGGGTGAAAGTTTTTATCACAATAAACTGGGTGATGTTGTTGACGATTTATTAAAAAGCGGAATTGCACGAGAGACTGATGGAGCGGTTGGTGTTTTTTTCGATGGTGAAGAAGTTCCGATGCTGATTCGGAAAAAAGACGGCGCATTTCTGTACGGAACAACCGATCTGGCAACAATTCGTTATCGCTTGGAAACATTCAAACCGGATGCGATCTTGTATGTGGTTGATTTCCGGCAGTCGCTTCATTTTGAACATCTTTTCAAAACAGTACGGTTAACAGGAATTGAGAATATCGAATTAACGCACATTAAATTCGGTACGGTGTTGGGCGAAGACGGTAAACCGTTCAAAACACGAAGCGGTGATACGGTAGGGCTGAACGGATTGCTCAATGAAGCGGAAAAACGGGCATTAGAAATTGTTCGGTCAAATGATAAGTCAGGTTTTTCCGAAACAGAACAACTCGAAACAGCACGGCGAATTGGTATTGGTGCTATTGTGTACGCCGATCTGTCGCAAAACCGTGAAAGTGATTATGTTTTCAGTTACGATAAAATGTTGGCAATGAACGGTAATACCGCAACCTATATGCAATACGCTTTTGCCCGTGTTCGGAGTATTTTTGTTAAAGGTAATATTGATATTCAGGAAATACGAACGAAAACGGAAAAACTTGTATTAACTGAACCGGCGGAACGGGCATTGGCGTTGGAATTACTGAAGTTTGGCGAGGCGATTGGGTTGGCGCTTCGTGATTATCGTCCGAATTTTCTGACTGCTTATCTTTTTGAATTAGCGAACAAATATTCGGTGTTTTTTGAACAGTGCCCGGTGTTGAAGGCGGCAGATGATAATCTCAAAACAAGCCGGCTTCTGCTTTGCGACTTAACCGCCAGAACTCTACAAAAAGGCTTGGAACTTCTTGGTATTGAGACGGTTGAACGAATGTAAATTGTTCACATTCCAGAACATAACTGTCTGTTTTGTTATCGTTGGGAAACATGAGAATAGGCGGCAGTACTTCCATCGGCATAAACAACATTCGGAATAGCATGTTTGGACGCACCGATTTCCGTTTCACTTTTGAGTTCTTGCGTGAGTTCTTGCGTGAGTTCTTGCGTCGGGTTCCTCCAACAGATAATTAATAAAGTACATAAAACTGTTATAATGAAAATGACAACACTTAATTTCCGAACAAATTCTTATTCCTTTTCATTCCGAAAATATTTTTCGTAATAAGCGGCAGCTTCCTGATGGTTTTGTTCGGCGGATTTTCGTAACCAATGTTCGGCGGTGGTGATGTCGCCGGTATTTTCGTACAAGTACCGTCCCAATAAATATTGCGACAACATATAACCTTCTTCGGCTGATTCTTGAAGAAGTTTTAGGGCTTCGTTTCTGTTGAAAACGGTTCCCAATTTTTGAAATAAAAGTTTTGCCAAACGGTATTTCGCTTTTACATGACCGTTTTGTGCAGAGATGCGATACCAATCAAGAGCCTCTTCAAGTGAAACCGGTGTTCCATGTCCCGCTTCCAATGATTTACCCAAATAATATTGCGATTCACTGTCGCCTGCTTCGGCATGTTGGTAAAGTTGATAAAAATGCAACGCAATATCATCGGTTGCGTCTGGTTTTTGTTTCGGTAAAAATTCTCCGGCAGTTCCGATAACCGCCGCTTCTTCGGCTTCCGCCCACCAATAAACGTTTCCGGATGCCGTCTCTTCAATCGTCTCAATAATTAACGGCATATTCGTTCCGCCGCCAATCAGAAGAATAGGAAATGAATTCTGTTGGGTAAAATTTTTTACTCGTTCCACAAAGTGTTTAAATACCCATTGAATTTTTTTAGCAACAATATTCGCAGCGGAAATAAAGTGTTCTGTTTGTATTTTTCGGGGCTGTCCATTTTGAATAATTCGGAATGTTTCATTTTTGTCCCAATTACAATTTCGCCGAATCATTCGCAAATGTAAAAGGTCTTCCCATTTTTCAACGGAAATAACTTGAGAATCCGAATCTTGTGACAATAAGATAATCCGGTCAATTTCTTCTATTCCAACAGTACTGCTTGAATGAAACTGCCTGATATGTTCGTAACCGCCGTAACGGTATTGCAGAAGCGAAAATGAAATCTGAGAAGCCGCAAGATTACAAATAATTACAAAAGAAGACGATTTTTCCCAAACCCGTTTCCATGCCATAGCCGCGGCAATAATACCGTCGCGAAAATGAACTTGCGAAAAACCCGCTTCCAACGCAATTTGTTGATAAGATTTACGAATAGTCTCATGCCGGTGAGGTAACGACAAAACACATGATTGAATCGGATGATTTTTAAAAAAATGAGTTTCACAATAAGTTTTAATATGACGCAATTGATGTACAAAAAATGTTGAAGGACGATATTCACCGCGTCCGTCAGGAAAACAAATCGGTTCATCTTTTTTCAACAGCGATGTTCGGAGAATAATAATTCCATCCGGATCATTTTTAAGTTGTGCCAAAGCGTTTTGCCCAACCGAAACAGAATTATCGTTTCTTGAAACATGGAAAACCGAATCAAATTCACCGTCCGGCGGAACAATATTACGGACTTCGCCGTTTGATTCCAGATAAGCAACATGGGTTCGGTCAGAACCAATATCAATAGCAATCCAAGGATTTGATATGATTTTCATTGATCACAATATGTTCGGTTATTGTCCCGAAAACAAGTATGTAAAAAAAATTCCAAGACCAAACGCAACAAAAAATACTCCAAGTAATAAAGCATTTTTTTGAATTAGTAATTCGATTTTTTCTTCCCAGTTCCTTCGGTAAACCGTAACAGTATCACCGTCCAGCCAATGTTGAAGATCAGCCGCTAATTGGGTAACAGAGGAATATCGTTTCGTTTTATCAAAGGCTAATGCACAAAGGCAAATTGCCGAAAGTGAACGAGAGACATGGGTATTGTGAAGATGAGGCGGTTGGGGCGGCGTCATTAAAATATCAAAAATTCCGCGATGATCCCGCGATAATTTATAAGGAAGTTTATTACTTAATAAATAATATAATGTTACACCAAGTGCGTAAATATCATCAGAAATACGGCTAATACCTTCACGAAGATATTCGGGAGACTGAAAACCAAGAGTTCCTACACGTCCGCCGGCAAGAGTCAAATCAATATTCAGATATTCTGTTTCCAGATTATCTTCAAAATCGTTACCAAAATTTTCCGAGTCCGGTTTATGATTGCTGTTGTCATTATTGTTATCGTTATTGTTGTTGTTGTTGTTGTTGTTATTGTTATCGTTGTTATTGTTATCGTTGTTATTGTTATCGTTATTTTCGGCGGTTAAGATTTTGGCTAACCCCCAGTCAAGAATAATCGTTTCACCGTAACCGCTGAGCATAATATTGGATGGTTTGATGTCGCGGTGGACAACATGATGATCATGTACATACGCCATTGTTTGACAGGCATTGATAAAATGCCGAATTAACCGGCGTAATTCTTCTTGTGTATGCAAAGGACCTTTGAGGTTATGATATTGAGTGATTAACTGTTCAAAAGTTTGACCTTCGAGAAAACGCATAACATAATAGGGTTCTCTCTGATCGTCGTAATCAAGAGCGTAAATCGGGATAATACCGGAATGAACAAGTTTTCCGGTAATTCTGGCTTCCTTGATAAAACGTTCTTTGTAAGATTTATGTTGTCGGCTTTTTCTGTTGAGAGTTTTAATGGTAACATTCCGTTGGAGTTGTGTATCCCAAGCGTAAAAAACTGTTCCCATACCGCCGCTGCCGATTTTTTCACGAATTTCGTATTTTCCGATACGTTCCGGCTTGGTAACTTCTAACGGTTTTTTTGAAAAACCGGAAGGTGAGGGGGTTAATACGGAAGGTGCGGAAGAATGGCTGCTCAAACAATCACTGTAAGAATTATCAACTCCGCTTGGAAGAACATCATGAGAAAAAGGTGAAAGCAATGACACAACAACATCTTCCGAAACTTCTCCAACCGGAACCATTTGATTAATTTGTTCCGAAATTAAAGGAACAACATACTCCCGCTTACAAATAATACAACGCGAGGTACGACCGGAAAAACGGCGATTAAATTTATAAACTTTTCCACATTCACATGTAAAAACGATTTCAGACATGAGAAGATACCTCAAAAATGTTAAGAAAAAATCAACTGTTTTTTCTTTAACATTATACAACTTGGTTTCAGAAAAACAAGGAAAAACTTATTTTCTCCATGTTTGAACGGATAATTGATATAATTGACATTTAGCCAACAAGTGTTGAGTTTGATATAATTCCTATTATTGTTCAACAACCTTTTTGTAACTGTTTATGGTAGTACGTAAACTATTCTCGGAAATAATCAATGAGGTAAACAGTATGAGATGTCAAAGCGATCATTGTGTATGTTCGTGAGACGTTTGGTGTTCGGCATTCAGTATTGGTGTGCTTGTCCGTGAATTTTGAAACCGCCTAAAATTACCGGTACAATAATAGAATTGGGGATCATTTTTAGAAAATATACCAATTACACTTTAAAATTCGTTTTTTCTTTTTTGTAATTGAAAATATTGTCAATAAACGTTGCAATATTTTTTAATAAATACAACTTGTTTTTGAGTCAAAAAATTGTCTATGAATTCGCCCTGAAAGGGCAATCAGCATTAGCGTAGGGCAACGCCCTACGGAAAAAATATTAAAACACCAAAGCCCTGTAAGGGCAGAATAATAGTTGAGAGTGGAAAGTGGAGAGTGGAGAGTGTCGCAAGCGGATTACTACCAAAACGGTAATCATTCCGCTTGCAAACACTATCCACTATCAACTCTCCGCTATCAACTACTCTCTCGCCCTTGCAGGGCTTTGGGAAAATGGGGGAATTCCTACTCCGGCGGTTGCGCTTCGCTTCACCGCCGGTTATGCAGTTCACACCCCTAGCGGGGTTAAGAGCGAAAAACAAAAATTCCACTGATAGATTACTAAAAAACGAATTTTAAAGTGTAATTGGTATATTCAAAATCACGATTTTTGTTAAAATTTTACCTACTCTTAACACACCAGCCGGTGAACACTAGGAAAACATTTGTGTTTTCTTGATTGTCCGTTCATTTGAAAAAAAAAAAATATTTTTAGGCTTGACAGGTTTTAACTGATTGTGTAAAATTTCACCCTTAATTTGATTTTTGTTTTTTAATTTCGCTTTTGGAGACTAAATTACATTTTGAAAAATAAATTGCCCGAATTTTTGTTCGGGCGTTAAAAAATCGAGTACGTCAACAAAGTTAAGTCGCTTAGGCGAGCTGTAATTTTTTACATGACAACCGGATTTTCCGGGTAGAAAATTACCGTGAAATTTCAGAGTTACGTGGCTCCCGATAAGGGAGCGTCGCGTGAAATTTCACGGGTGTAATTCAGTGTTACATTTTAATATGTAATGCACCACTTTTGTCGGTGGGAAAGAGCCTAAACTTAACTACGTGTCGCTCCTACTCTAAGAGCGATATTCTGTTGCCGTTTCTCGGCGTTACGTTTTTCCCCCTTTTTAGCAAAAGCAGATTATTTGTTATGTAATCTGTAAAGTTTAATACTTCTTTATTTTAAGGAGAACATTATGAAAATCAGAAGATTTAGAGCGTTCACATTGGTTGAATTACTTGTGGTTATTGCGATTATCGGCGTGTTAATTGCTCTTCTGCTGCCGGCGGTTCAGGCAGCGAGGGAAGCCGCAAGACGTGCTCAGTGCGTGAACCATCTCAAGCAAATCGGTGTGGC
>JAITIZ010000600.1 GCA_031279215.1 Planctomycetaceae bacterium | reverse complement strand
AATCCTCCAGATGCTCCTCCTCCTCCAGAATTAACGATTTCGTATGCGAACATTCCTCCGTAACCAGGTAAATAATAACCGTAAGAGTCATCTGATCTATAGTCGCCGGAAGCATAGTCATAGAAAGCCAAAGGTAACCCAGACGGAGATGTTGTAGTAACACCCTGTCCCGCTGTTTCAAGCAGGACAGTGGCTCCCTGAGAATAAGTTTGGACTTGATTGGGTTCATTCAAACTGACACTGCCCATTTTTGTAACACTATCCATGTAATAACCTCCCTCCCAGTTATCACGGTACCAGATAGTATTGGGCCAACCGGTATTTGGCATCGGGTTCGGCGGTGCAACGACTCGGTTCACTCCCCACCAATTAATAACGGGACTCGCACCGCCATCCCACTTATAATTGTAATAAATCGTGCTTGGTTGTGCCAAAAGGGTTGGACAGAGACCGAATCCTAGAATGACTAAAACGGCGAGTAGAATCGCAATCCTTGCAGTTTTCACAGTGCTACCCATTTTCGTAAACATCCTGTTTGGGCGTTAATCCGTTATTGCCGGCGGTAGTTTCGTAACGATCTTCCCAAAAATCCATCCGTAAACAACCGCCTAAAACCATAGCAAACACACTACAGAGTATAACCCCTATCGGCATATCCCCCGTCAATTCTTTTACTATTTTTTGCCAATATTATGAAACACTAATTCGCAATCCGTAATCATAGTTCAGTTCCGACAAGTATACACTATATCTGTAGGGAACTTCTAAAAACCTAATGTAAAAATTTATTGTTAGAAGGATCGCGGTCGTCTCGACCGCATATTTAGGAGTTTTTTGTAAAAAAAACAGTGCAGGCGAGACGCCTGCGTTCCTCCTAATATTAGTTTTTAGAAGTTACCTAAACAAGTTTTCTTCGGTTAAAGATGAAAGTCATGGCAAAAAGAACGATAAGTACAATAAGGAACAATAGAAATTTACAATTGTTTTTTGTTTTATTTCAAAGATTATTTATTCTTCTTATTGTAGCGGGAGCGGTTCATGTTTGTTTTGGGCAAGAAGAGAGCGGGCAAAATAATACGGAACCAATTCGGTTTCGCCGTTGGTTGGCTCCGCTGGACCGGATTGATGATTGGCCTTACGGTTCGGGGCGTTATTTGCCGTTGGACCGCAAAGTTTTTGAACAATGGACGGAGTTATCAAAACAAACTTCCGGGCAAATCAATCCTGAAGAATGGAACGGTTTAACACGAATTGTTCTTGAGGCAAAACTGGAAGGCCGGCAATTTGTTCAAGGGCGAGGCCGTTTTGAAATTCAATCCCGTAACCCCCAAACCGGAAATTCGATTTCGTTTGATTCTTTGGGGTTTTGGATTGATCAATTGGAGTTGGACAATGGAGTTCCTGTTTCGCTTGTCCGCGAACCCAATAACAAAATTCATTTAATACTTCCTGCCGAAAAAGAACCCAAAATTCAACAAGTTCGGTTTCTCTGGTCACTCCAAAGCCAAAATAATATCGAACAAGATTTATCATTTCATTTTTCATTTCCTCCTTGTCCGGCGGTGGAATTGTTATTGGAATTACCGGTTTCGGCGGTTCCGGTTATTTCCAATGGTCTTGTCTTGGAAGAGCCTGCTGTTGAAAAAGTATTACCGGCTCAACCGCCTCAACCAATTCAGCCAAACCAACCAATTCAACCCAACCAACCAATTCAACCCAACCAACAACCCCAACAAGTATCAGAACCACAGAACCGGACAGTTCGGGAAGAAAAAAATAATCTTCGTCGGTGGCGGATATTGCCGGGCCGCAACACTCCAATTGTGTTGACCATTGTTCACGACAACAAATCACAACCGGTACGCCAAAAAACCGCCATTCAACAAACAATACGTTATAGTATTACACCGCAAGGAATGGATGTTATTACCAAGATTTTTTTTGACAAATCCGATGCACGCTTGAACGAGTTATTTTTGGAGCTGGAATCGCCGCTTCGTGTGGTTGACGTCCGATACGGAGAACAACCTGTTTCCTGGTCTCCTTTAACAGTTGCCCAAGACGCATTGGTAACCCGTATTCATATAAATCTTACTGATGTTGCCAAGGCGGTGCCGCGGGAATTGGCAATTGAAGCGGTTTGTTCGGTTCGTGAAAACCGGGCGTGGTTGTTACCGCGTGTTCGTGTTGTTTCTTCCAACGTGTTTTGGAAAGAAACCCGTTGCGGAGTTCATGTCCAGAGTCCTTTTCTGGTGCGGAATATTTCTTGCAAAAACGCTGTTCAGGTTACTCCGCGCAATCCGGTAGATCGCGGAGATTGGGAACAATTTGTCTTTCAATTTTTTGAAGAAGATTCTCAAATTATGGTAGATTTTGTGCCGCATATTCCCCGTGTTCACCTGAACAGCGGCGTACAAGTTCAATGGGGTAATAATGAAATTCGCGGAAATATGATTGTTGATTGTTCTATTGCCGACGGAAACTGTTACACTCTCGAATTTCCAATTTCACCTCATTGGACAATTGATTCAATACGAAGTGTTTATTGGACGGTTGATTCGACAAAAGTTTCCGGCGGTGATGAAATTCTCACATGGAACATTGTCGAGGCGCAAGAATCTCTTTTTAACAATTCGGAACCTTCGGAGTCAAAACCTTCGGAGTCAAAACTATCGGAATCAAAACCTTCGGAGTCAAAACCTTTGGGATTGGAATTTTCGGACGAAGACGGAAAACAATTGCGAATTCTTACTGTTCAGTTAAAACATCCGCTTCGGTCACGTAAATTACTTCGTCTTCAATTAACTGGTCGTTTTCAATCGGTTTTGCAAAATGATTTTCGTTTGAGTGATATTTCACCGCTTTCACTGCCTCACCATCAAGACGAATCTCATTATATTGCGGTTGCGGTTCAATCGGCAATTCCGTATCATCTACAATATCGTTCCCCCAATCATTCGGTATTCGAGATTCAGCATTATGATTCACGGTTGAGTCAATATTTTAGTGATTCGTTGCCATTGGGAATCCTTTTCCCTTTAAACACGCAAACCAAAGAAATCCGGTTCACGATAGAACGGTTAAAACCAAATTATAACGCGGAAATCATTGGAAATATTTTACTCAAAGAAAAAGAGATTGTTCCGTCATTCCGTTTTCGTTGTCAACCGATTGATTCGTCTGTTGATCGTGTTTATGTTCATTTGATGTCGGGTTTTCGTGAAACAGTTCGGGACAATCAGGGCGAAACGATTCAGACCGGTCAAGGCGAAACGATTCAAAACAATCAGGTTGGAAATTGGACATGGTCGGGTACTTCGGAATCGATTCAACCGCTTCAAGTACGTTTGTTATCCGAAAAAGAACAACAGGAAATCCTTCCGTTTTTGGAACAACAACAACAACAACAACAACAATTGCCGCAACCGCAACCGCAATATTTTACGAATACTCCTATTCGCGGTGAAACGTGGGAGATTCGTCCGGCGGTTCCGCAAACGTCAACATTTGAATTTCGGGCGATTTCTTCGGTCCCGTTTTCGGATTCGATGCCGGTTCCTCTGGCGTCATTGCCATTAGCGGCCGCTCAAAAAGGCGAAATCTATCTCGAATCGCCAAAATTCTTTCGGTATCATGTTGTCAATTCGCGGCTTAAATCAATTCCAACTGTTCCAACGGAATGGTATCATTATCAGGAAATTCGGTCTGCCTTCCGTTATGATCCGGCGGAGGAAACCCGTTCTCCGTTGCAATCTCCGCTTACGATTCAACGATTGAATCAAGAAGAGACGTTGCCGTTTGCGTGGATTTGGTTGCTCCGTCTCGATTCTCGCTATGAATCGGAAGGGATTGTCAAAAACAATGCGATTTTCCTGCTGGAAAATCATGGAAAAGATTCACTCCGAATCCGATTACCGGAAGGCATGAATGTTGGCAATGTCCATACGGTTTGGCGTGACGACCAACGAGTTTCCTGGCAACCTGAATATGAAAACGATCAAGATAAAACCAACAACTCAATACTCAATCTTGCCGCCGATCAACCGATTTCCGTACAAATGAACACGCCGTTACAAAACATTGTGGTTGTTTCTTTGCCGGAGGGAAACCGTTTTGTTTCTGTTTCGTTGGAATATTCTCATCAAGACATTCCTCAGACGAAGCGGCGAAAATTAACACCGTATTATCCATCGGTGGATATTCCGATTCTTTCTCAAAATTGGACGTTGTGGTTTCCGCCGGAATTTGAGGTCAACTTACGTTCTCCGGTTGCGTTGAAATATTCGGTGTTTCAATCTTTTCCATTACAGAAGACGGTGAGTTCTTTTGGGGCGGATACTCGATTTGATCCTTTTTCTTCTGCTGCATGGAAGGAGTTGTTTGGGGGTAAAAATCGTTATCAGGATGCGGTCAAGGCATCTCAAGTTTTTTTCGACTGGATTACAATGGAATTGAAAAAGACTAATTCTGTTGTTTCCGGTTCTGACAGAGGTTTGCTCACCACTGCTCTCCCCAACGTAAATGAACCCGTTCAAACAACAAAAAATCAAACGAATTGGGGCAATATATTCAGTAATGAAAAACAATTACTCAAAATGTTGGGTGAAAACCGGCAAGAGAATGAAAAGGGTATTGATGTGAGGGTAATACTTGATAAGCAATCGTTATTGATGCTTGGTATTACGCCTTTGGTTCCGGTTTCATTTCCTGATGCAGATTTGACCGAACAACAAGGAAGGGAATTATTTGAGCGTACCGGATTGGTTTTGCTGGTCTCTTCAAAAGTCAGAGCGGACAAGATCAAAGAATACACATTTTATATTACATCGTTTGTAACAAATTCATTATACCGCCGTTTTTTTTCCGAATCGATTAATAATTGTTCGCAATATATTCCGGAGACGGTTCATCCGATTCAGATTTCTTCTGGTTTATCCAATTCGTTTGTGGGAGCGGGATTTAGTCATCCGCAATGGATATTTTTAGAAGACTGGCTTCGGGACACAACACCGTTTTCAATACCTTGGTCGTTTTCTCCGCTGATGGTTCGATTATCGTCGGTGATGCCGAATTGGGGGGCGTTTGAAATGTCTGGAGAAGCCGATCAATCGTTTTACATTGTTTATCGTGGTACATTTGCTGCTTATTATTGGCTGGCGTTTTTGGCGGTTCTTGTTTTGACGGCACGAAAACCATTTTCATCACCGATTTTTCTTGTGATACTTTTGGTTGTATTTGAACTTTTAACTCAATTATCGATACCATTTCTTATTGATATTCCTGGCGGTGCATTTTGGGGGGCAGTTGTTTCGCTTGGATTTGGAATGATACGTTCCCAATCCGCCAACACTTTCGAAACAAAAATAAGACGTTTCGTACACCAAACCCGCTCGAAAGTAGTGGAGAGTTGAGAGTGGATAGTGGAGAGTAGCCAAGTATCACCACATCTCGGTACAGTGAAGTGCCGGCAAGTTGGCATCGGAAATTGTAACTATATTAGGAGGAACGCAGGCGTCTCGCCTGCCCTGTTTTTTTACAAAAAACGCCTAAAAATGCGGTCGAGACGACCGCGTTCCTTCTAACAATAAATTTTGTAATATATCAGTAGAATTATTGTTTTTTATATTAGCCCTGAAAGGGCGAAATAATAGTGGATAGTGGATAGTGGATAGTGGATAGTGACGCAAAGCGGATTACTACTGTTTAGGTAGTAATCCGCTTGCGTCACTATCCACTCTCCACTATCCGTTCTCCGTTCTCAACTCTCCAACTACGCTGCATCACCATGTTGTTACGAATCCGAGTTGTCCGGTGTGTGCTGTGGAGCGTTCACCGAGGTCGAGGTCATAATCGGCGAAGAGTTTGGTGCGTTTTGAGTTTGTGGTGTAGATATCCGTACCAAAACCGATATTGAAACTATTCCGTCCGAGGTTTACACTGGTTAGGTGTTGAGTTTGATTTGGTGCGGCGAGGTAAGAGGTTTTGACCGAGCCGTACAAATCACCGCCTACCTGAATACCGTATTGTAAACGTGTACGGAAATTCATGAGGTGTGTCGGTTGAAATTGGGAGTTCAGACCGATTCGTAACACTGTTTGGTCGAGTGTACTTTTGGCGATTACTTGCTTGGTGTCGGCGGTGGTGAAGCCGTCTGACCATGCTTTTTGGAAATCAATTGCGAAGAGCGGAATCAGTTGCAAGTTCTTTTTCCAGAGTACCGACCGGAACAACTCAATACTGGCAAACAGGGCGTCGCCGTTATAAGTGTTACGGCTATTATTGTGCTGATATTGATAATCTTGGGTACCGTAGGCGATGGAGGTATTGATGAAGGTATTGTAACCGAGTTGCAGACGGGAGTAGGCGCCGAAGGTAATATCATCGGCTTCGACACGTCCAATACTGTTAGCGACGCGGGGGTTACTGTAACCGAAAAAGAAGCCGCCGCGAACTGCCTGATCCAACCGCGATTCAATTCCCGTCAACAACCCGCTGCGTGTACTTTTGTAACTACCGGCGAATACGTCATGGGAAACATTTTCGCTGCGGTAAAATCCTTCAAACCAAAGTTCGTAATTCAAACGGGTTCCGCATTGACCGCGAAAACTGTTACCGTAAAGATCACCTATATCGTGAAGCCGGTTAAAAATTTTCGTGTAGGGTTGCCAAAGGCTTAATTGTAAGGCGTTGGCGGCTAATTCGGGACCGAGTTGGTCGAACAGGATTTGAGCGAATCGTTCACTTTCGCCGGGTTCGAGTCCGTACAATTCTTGCAACAAAGTGCTGTCGTCATAATTTTGTACATCAATCAATTGACCGATTCGTACAAGATTACCGGACAAATCGAGTTCTGATTCGGCGAAACTACCGACACTTGTTGCGTTATAATTGATACTGACTTGATTATTATTGATGATTACACCGGTGGACGAGAGTAATTTGTTGCTGGTAGCAGTCTCAGCAAAAGTTCCTTGAATTGTACCATTTGTGGTTGTAATCACGTTTTCAATTGTTCCGGCTGTAGTGGGATCGCCTTCATAAACAAACTGAACATCACCGTTAAGCGTAACATCACCGGTTGCGGTAACTTTATTCGCCGCCGCTTGGAGATTGAGTTTGGTACCGGCGTCTGTTGTCAATGTTCCGGTTGTAACTTTTTCATTTCCGATCAAACTCAATTCCGCATTATCTTCAACGTTAATCTTCTCAAAATTGAGAGCGTTGTTGAAGGTTGCGGCGGTTGCGTTTCCTGTTACGGTAAGTGTGCCGTCATTGGTATTGGCGTTTAGCGAACCTGCTCCGTTGCCGGATTGAACTTGACCGGTAATTTTGTTTCCGCCGAATGACCAATTACCGTTCTGAATTTTCATTCCGGCTGTTTTGATATCGCTATCGACATTCACTGCCAATTCTTGACTGTCGTTTCCGTTAAAGGTAACGTAATCACCGTTATAAAATTGTTGGGTATCGGAATTAATCCAATCGGAACTTGACCAATTACCGCCGGTTGTACGTGTAACATTAAGATTTTTCGTAAAGGTTGTGAGACTAAAATTGTTCGCAGCGGATGCTGTAACATCAAAACCTTGACGGTTATTAGGATCATCGCCGTCAAACGTTACGGAGTGGTCATCAAATGTTCCCGTTACACTTCCTATTACGGACAACAAATTGTAGGTATGTGATGTTGTTCCGGGTGCCCAGTGTTCAATATTTAATATTGTATTACCGGCAATTGTTGCATCACCCTCAACTTTAATAATCGCTTCACTATTGACATCATCGGATTGAGTATCGAATTGAGTAAGGTCAATACTTACTGTACTATCACTGTCCAAAGTAAGATTCTGTTTAACATCGAGTCGGCTTTCCAATTTGACCTCACCGTTAAACACGGCATTACCGGTAATTGTTGCGGTATTAGCACTAGCACCGGTGTCGGCAATAAATGTTCCGGCTTCGTTTTTTTGTTCGTAATTTCCGGTTAAAGTACCGGCAAGTTTAACATCTCCGCTTCCGGTTTCTTGTACAAATTTAACGACTTTGTTATTGACGAGAGTAGTTGTACTGGTTCCGGTTTTAGTAACATCGGCGGTTCCGTTAAGTCCACTGATTGTTGTATCAGTATTTCCGGCAAGTTCCAGAGCGCCATTAAATGTAACTGTTCCGGCGGAATTGAGGTTATTGAGAGTTTTGGCTCCTTGAACATCCAACGCTGCACTTTCAGCAACGTTAATTCCTAACGTACTGTTAATTGTACCGGACAATTTCAATTCTCCGGCTTCAATATTTGTTGCGCCGGTGTAGGTGTTTGCGCCGGAAAGTGTTAAGGTTTCGGCGGTAGTTTTTGTCAATGTTCCGTCAGTACCGTTAATAACACCGCCAAAATCACCTTTGGCAACTTCAAGTTTTTTGCCGCCAAGATTAACATTGCCCGAACCTTGTAAATCGTTAACACTTGTACTTGCTGTAACTTCGCTAATATCAA
This sequence comes from Planctomycetaceae bacterium, assembly GCA_031279215.1. Lineage (GTDB taxonomy): Bacteria > Planctomycetota > Planctomycetia > Pirellulales > Thermoguttaceae > WRKP01. The sequence continues at coordinate 461 of JAITIZ010000600.1, read as the reverse complement.
ATGTTCCCGTAACATCTACTTGGGACGAATTAGCAATACTGCCGGAATCTTTCAATGCCAGAGTTCCGGCACTAATTGTTGTTGCGCCGGAGTACTTGTTTTCGCCGGAAAGTGTCAATGTATTGTTTCCGGTTTTGGTCAATGTTCCTGCTCCGGCGATAACACCGCCAAATTCACCTTCGGCAACTTCAAGTTCTTTGTTGCCAAGATTAACACTGCCCGAACCTTGCAAGTCTTTAACACTTGCACTTGATGCAACACCGCTAATATTAAATATTGCGCCGGTATCAACTGTTACTTGGGACGAAGCCGCGATACTGCCGTTTCCGGTCAATGCCAGAGTTCCGGCGTTGATATTGGTTACGCCGGTGTAGGTATTGTTGCCGGAAAGTGTCAATTTATTTGAACCGATTTTTGTTAATGTGGTATTGGTTCCGGTTAATCTACCGTCAAATGTTGAA
>JAITIZ010000549.1 GCA_031279215.1 Planctomycetaceae bacterium | reverse complement strand
CCCTGAAAGGGCGAAAGCCTAACGATGATAATCATTTTCAAAACCCAAATAACACTATTGCTGTCGCCCTTACAGGGCTTTAGTGTTTTATATTTGTTACGTAGGGCGTTGCCCTACGCTAATGCTGATTGCCCTTTCAGGGCGATTTTAGTTTAAAACGAATACCGAAATTTAAAGTGTGAAGAGTATAAGTATTTGTCGATTTTACTTATAAAAATTTATCTAAATTAACAATCACACTGGGAACACTAGGAATATTACAACTTTTCTAAAATAATCTGCGAAATTTTGTAGGCTATTTAAATAGACAGTTACCTCTGATCAATACGGTTTATAATTACAAATTACAAATTAAGTTACAAACGTTCCCTTCAATTTATGTATTCCTAATTTTTCTTATTGGGATAAATAATCCGTTGTTCCGTAACAATCATTGAAACAGGACAGTCCCAATGATTAACCGGAACTTGGTAAACAATCTGATATTCAAAAGCCAAACCAATCGAAATAATATTTGAAGAAAACGAAGATAAGAACCGGTCATAGTAGCCCTTCCCACGACCAAGCCGATTTCCTAATGTGTCAAACGCAAGACCGGGCACAATAATAACATCAAGTTGTTCCGGCGTAACAAGATGCCCAACATCATTCCGAACACTTTGTTTCGGTTCCAAAATTCCAAACCGACCCGGTTCAAGATCATTTCGCGAAAAAATCCGAACCGGAATAATCGTGTTGGCTTCACAATAAGGCACAACAACAGAATATTCCATTAAAAACGGTATTGTCTGAACTTCATTGCCAATACTCAAATAAATCATCAAACGATCTTTTTTTCCGGCAACCTGAAAAATTTCCAATTCCTTTAAACGAGTACAAATAATTGAACTAAATAAATTATTTTCAGAAGAATGAACACGAAGTTTGTCCTGAATTATATGGCGTAATGAGTTTTTGGATTGTCCGAAATATTGAAATGATATTTCCGCATTTTCCTGTTTTTCCGTGTTTATCTTTTCAATAGTCATATTTCTACTTTTTATGTTATTGGTAACTTCTAAAAACTAATATATTAGGAGGAACGCAGGCGTCTCGCCTGCACTTTTTATAGGCAATGTGCAGTCGAGACGACTGCGTTCCTGATGTTTTTAGAAGTTCCCTGAAAATAATCCTCGTGTCTTTTAGGCTATTCTCCTTTTGTCTGTATTCATATTTCTCAAAAAATAAATAATCTGCGGAAATCTGTATAATCTGTGTGGTCTGCACAATCTGCAAACTCTGTTGGTTATAATATTTCGAAAATCACAGCAAAATAGGAAATACCTCCCAATCAATTGATCTTGACAATTTATATCATTGTCATAATAATATCAAAATTGTTTGTTTTTGAATATGTTGTTTGGATTTAATATTTTGGAGGCTCAATAATGTTGCGATATATTATGATGGTATTTTCTGTATTTCTTTTGGTCAATTTTTGTTTTGGTGAACCGGCGGCGATGATATTGACAGGGGATTGGACGGTTGACGTTCTATTTTGCGGACAAAAAGCAACTCTAAATATTGATCCTGCGGATCAGTTCGATGTCAAAGCAGAAAAATATGATCGATTGCCATTGTACAATGAACAACGAACTTGGAATAGCGAATTGGTTCTTACCCAAACGAAAGGAACCGATGCTTTTCCAACATCGTTTGCATTGGTTTCCGGTTCTGTTATTGTTCGGGACGGTTCCGGTGCGGATGCGAAAACATTTGAAGCGGGAAAGGATTACAAAGTTTTTACGCAATGGGGAGCTCTTGGGCGGACTTTGGAAAGCCGAATCGCAGAACATCAACCGGTTTGGATTGATTACCGTTACGGGAAAATGCGGATTGATTCTGTTGTTTTGACAAAAGGCGGTAAAATAGAATTACGGAAAGGAACTCCGCATATTATGATGCCGGAACCGCCCGCAATTTCTGATGACGAACAGCGGCTCGGTAACATTTATATTAAAGCCAATACGGAACATCTTGATACCAACGCCCTTTTTCCAATTCTCGAAATAAAATTTCCCGAACCGGAAAAAATACAAGGAAACACTATTGCGGAACAATTACTTCCGAAAACGATGGCAAAAATCTATTCCGGTGAAACACTTCGTATTCTTGCGTGGGGAGACAGTGTAACAGACGGCAATTATTTGAAAAACCCAAACACAGATCGTTGGCAAGAACAATTTGTCAAACGGTTACGTGAACGCTTTCCCGATGCGAAAATTGAGTTATTCACGGAAGCGTGGGGCGGACGCGGTTCGGGTTCTTATCTTGCCGAACCGGCGGGAAGTAACTATAATTTCAAGGAAAAAGTTCTCGATTCTAAACCGGATTTGATTATTATGGAATTTGTCAATGATGCAGGTTTGAAGGGAGATGCTTTGACCAAACAATATTCTATTCTTCTTGAATCGTTTCGTAAAATTGGAGCTGAATGGATTATTTTAACACCGCATTATGTTCGAACTGATTGGATGGGGCTTGATCGGGAACGTGATATTGATGATGATCCGCGGCAGTATGTCAAAGATGTTCGCCGTTTTGCGGCGGATAACCGGATTGCTGTTGCCGATGCTGCTGCCCGATATGGACGGCTTTGGCGTCAAGGAATTCCTTATTCCACTTTGATGAGTAATAACATCAATCATCCCAATAAAATTGGGCTAAAAATATTCGCAGACGCTTTAATGGAATTGTTTCCCTAACAACCGTTTATTTATCCGTGTTTATTTATCCGAAAGAATAGTAATTTATTCTTTGATTCCCCTCTTATTTTTTTTGTTGTTTATGTTAAAATACTTTTTGTTTACATTTTGATGAACAGTATTATCCTTAATTTTTCGGGGTAAAAAATCAAAAAATGGACCGGTAGCTCAGTTGGTTAGAGCGGGGGACTCATAATCCCTAGGTCGTGGGTTCAAGTCCTACCCGGTCTA
>JAITIZ010000369.1 GCA_031279215.1 Planctomycetaceae bacterium | reverse complement strand
GTAATCTATCAGTGGAATTTTTATTTTTTATATTAGCCCCGCTAGGGGCGTTAGTATTATAGCCCGCCCCAACGGGGTGGGTTTAAGTTCCCCCTCCCATCCCAACGCCCTGAAAGGGCAACTGGAAGATGATTAAATAACGAACCGTGTAAAATTTCCTAACGCCCTTTCAGGGCTGCTATGGTTGTTCTCTACAATTATTCCACTGATATATTACAAAAAATCAAGAACTAATCATACCGTAAATTTTTTATCAATAATTGACTTATACCCTGTTTATCAATAAAAATCAAGAGGTAGGCAAGATTTTGTTAGTTAATAGTTAATAGTGAATAGTTAATAGTTCGCAAGCGGAATGATTACCGTTTGGGTCGTAATCCGCTTGCGAACTATTAACTATTAACTATTAACTACTCCGCTGCCCTATCAAGACTGATGTAAAAAACAAAAATTACACTGATAATATAACAAAAAAATATTTCGCTGAAATATTACATTCACTGTTTATCATTTTTTTAGTTGCAATTATAGCTGACCGGATTTCGTAAAAACATTCCGGTTAATGACCGTTCTGAAGTTGCAATTTCTTCCGGTGTTCCTTGCGCAACGATTTCTCCGCCCAAGTCTGCGGCTCCGGGTCCCAAATCAATAATATGGTCAGCCGCCCGAATCACTTGGAGATTGTGTTCCACAACAACTAACGAATGTCCCGTTTCAATTAAGGCGTTAAAACAATCCAGTAATTGTACAATATCAACAAAATGTAATCCTGTTGTCGGTTCATCCATCAAAATTAAGGAATGTCCCTTTCCTGTTTGTAACAGATAAGCGGCTAATTTAAGCCGTTGTGATTCACCGCCGGAAAGTGTGTTGATCGGTTGTCCCAATCGAATATAATCAAGACCAACATCCAACAACCGCTTTAATTTGTGTTGCGTTTTACTCTGACCCCGAAAAAAAGCAAACGCCTCACGCACCGTCATATCCAACACTTCAGCAATATTTTTGCCCCGATACAAGACATCAAGAATTTCCGAACGATAACGTTTGCCCTGACATTGCGGACAACGAACAAGCATGTCCGGCAGAAATTGCATGTCGATCACCATAGAACCATCACCTTTGCAATGTTCACAACGTCCTCCTGCAATATTGAAACTGAATTGACTTGCCGTCAGATTTTTGGTTCGGGCATCCGCTGTTGCTGCAAAAATATTGCGGATGTCATCGAAAATTTTCAAATATGTTACAGGATTTGATCTTGGCGAATGACCAATTGGGGTTTGATCGGCAAGTACGGTATTGCTAATTAAATCATTCATAATCAGTTGATCAAACGGCAAACCATTCGGAATATTTTTGTTGCCTAAATAACGGCATAACGCCGGATACAATGTCTTTTGAACAAGCGAACTCTTGCCTGCCCCGCTAACCCCGCTGACAACACATAACATTCCGAGCGGAAATGCCGCCGTGAGATTTTTCAGGTTATGCCCGCGGCAACCAATAATTTCAATAACTCCGTATTCAGGAATCCGCCGTTTTGAAGAGATATTATTGTTGCGTATTTTGGTAAGATAAGTTCCGGTTAAACTCTTGGGATCATGGATCATTTCTTGTACAGTTCCCTGAAATACCACATGACCGCCGGATTCGCCGGCACCCGGTCCAATTTCGACAAGATGATCCGCTGCCCAAAGAAACACTTCTTCATGTTCCACAAGAATAATTGTATTTCCCTGATTACAGAGTTGCCGGATGGACTGTAACAATTTTTCAGTATCCGCAGGATGTAAACCAATAGACGGTTCATCTAAAACGTACAACATATCCACAAGACTCGAACCAAGCGCCGCCGTCAATGCCGTCCGACGTTGTTCCCCGCCGCTAAGCGTTGGTATTGGTCGTGATAACGATAAATATCCCAACCCGACTTGTTGCAAAAATCGAAGACGAAGTTGAATCTGTTCCAAAGGAATTTTTCCCAATTGACGTTCTTGATCCGATAATTCCAAGACTTCAAAGAAAAGGATTAAATCTGTAATTTTCATATCGGAAAGTGTTGCGATATTCACGGCGGTATTGGGAAAGGTATTGCCGGCAATGCTTTTATCGGCAATGCTTTTATCGGTAATGTTTTGACCAGCAATGTTTTTATCGGCAATGTTTTTGCCGACAATTTTTACCGCTAATGTCTCAGGACGCAACCGTGTTCCGCCGCATCCCGAACATGGAACGCCCTTGACAAACCCCAAACCTTCACAAACCGGACAAGCTCCTTGTGAATTATTGAACGAAAACAATTTCGGCTCCAGTACCGGAAAGTCAATATTACAAAAAGCACACGAAAAATACCGCGAAAAAACTAACCGTTCAAAGGATTCACGATCATTTTTGTTGCGCTGTATCAGAACAACACAAATACCTTCTCCTTGTTCCAAAGCGGTTTCGAGCGAATCGGTTATCCGTTCTTCTTCGGCGTTCAACATTAACCGGTCAACAAGGAGTAATAATTCTTGTTCTTTTTTTTGTCCTTGTTGATACAGTTCCGGTGAAATACCGCCTTCGTCCAACCGAAAAGGAGTTTCCGATACAATTCCGCAAACAATTCCGCGAACAAATCCGCGTTCTTTCCATGTAACTTCAAATGTTTCCCGATCCCGATCAAGCGGAGGTGTAAACGCAATTTGAAGTTGTCGATTTCCGTCCGAAAATGTTGTTTGGAGAAATTCCAAAATACTTTGCGGTGTTTCAATCCGAACTTCACGGGAACAACACGGACAAAAAACATGTCCGATTTTAGCAAAAAGCAAGCCCAGATATTCGTTTATTTCCGTAACTGTTCCAACGGTACTTCGGCGGGCGTTGCGGAACGATCCGGCTGTTACCGCCGCCGCAGGCGGAACACCGTCAATTCGCTCCGCATCCGGTTTTTCCAACCGTTCGAGAAATTGCCGTACAGAAGCTGAAAACGTTTCAATATATCGGCGTTGTCCTTCTGCGTAGAGCGTGTCAATAGCAAGCGAACTTTTTCCGCTTCCGCTTCGCCCACAGAGTACAATCAATTTCTTGTACGGTAAATCAAGATCAATCCCTTTCAAATTATGAACAGAAACACGGCGAAGTTCAATCATATCAGTCAAAAAAAAGAATACCCAAATTTTCTAACACAAAAATATGTAATCTATACCAATTACACTTTAAAATACACTTTAAAATTCGTTTTTTATTTTTTTTAATTTTTTAGATAAAAACGATAAATAAATTTTTTAATTTATTTTTTGTTGAAATATGTTACTGTTTATTCCTGTATTTCGGTTAAAATATTTCGTAACATTTCGCCCCAATGGGGCAACCAGCATTAGCGTAGGGCAACGCCCTACGTATGGTTTCCCTCTTGAAAATAAAGCCCTGAAAGGGCGAAAGCCTAACGATGATAATCATTTTTAAAACCCAAATAACACTATTGCTGTCGCCCTTACAGGGCTTTGGTGTTTTAATATTTTTTCCGTAGGGCGTTGCCCTACGCTAATGCTGATTGCCCTTTCAGGGCGAGTTTAGTTTAAAACGAAAACCGAAATTTAAAGTGTAATGAGTATATTGCTTACCTTTTGATTATTTTTGTAATATACTTTGTACCGTTCCATTTTTAATTTTAATGTTTAAATTTCTTTAACTGTTTATGTAACGATATAAAATCCTTCGCCTTGCAAGGGCAAGGGCAACATACTCATTCGATTCACATCACAATCACAAGATATACTGCCCTTTCAAGGCGAAGACCTTTTTAAACTTAAACAATAATTCTACAGATAGATTACTTTACAACTTATTTTTGGCGTGAATGGTTACAACAATTTAACATTAGTGATTTCTTTATTACGTCAGATTTACGGCGTAACTCAACAGATATGCGTTTTTTTTTCTCCGCCGGAGAACCAAGCGGCGATACTCATGCAGCGGCTCTTATTGAAAAGATTCGGGAACATGTTCCTGATGCGGAATTTATCGGTTTCGGCGGTACGCAAATGCGGCAAGCAGGTTGTCAACTGCTCTTTGAAATGACTGCGTTGGCATTCATGGGAATTATTCAGATCATCGCAAATTATTTCTTGTTCCGAAATATTCTCCGCAAAGCCAAACAATATTTTCAAAAATATCATATTGATGCTGTTATTTTGGTTGATTATCCAGGTTTCAACTGGCATATTGCTCGTGTTGCCAAGGAGCAGGGTATTCCGGTTTTCTATTTTATGCCGCCGCAACTATGGAGTTGGGCATCGTGGCGTGTTCGTAAAATGAAAAAATGGGTTGATTGGATTCTTTGTCCGTTACCGTTTGAAGAACGTTGGTTCAAACAACATGGTTGTCGAACCGTGTATATTGGTCATCCATTCTTTGAAGAGATTCGAAACAAAATTTCCGACTCAACCTTTTTGGAAAATTTTTATACTCAGTACGGTAATGCTCCAATTTTAACACTTCTTCCCGGTTCGCGAAATAAAGAAGTAATGATGAATCTTGACGACATGCTTCTTGCGGTGGAATATGTTCGTTCTGTTTTTCCTAAAGTTCGACCGGTTTTTTCACCGATCAATACATCGCATGCAGAATATATTCAGAAACGAATGAATGAGTTGGACATTTCTATTCCGATTTTTGTTGGTCATACACCGGAGTTGATACGTGCTGCTGATTGTTGTTTAGCTGTTTCCGGTTCTGTATCTTTGGAACTTCTTGCTTGTAATAAACCAACGGTTATTTATTATCGTGTCGGAATGTTACCGTTTTTGCTTCAGCGATTTTTTCGGAGGACTCGGTATATTACATTAGTTAATTTACTTGGAATTGATAAACAACCAACACTTAATGGTGTTAAACGTGCTAAAACTAATAAGTCAACAAATATCTCGCCTATCTTTTATGATGATTCTATATGGATCATTCCTTCCGAGCCTAGTTTGATAGATCGAGACCAAATGTTTTTTCCAGAATTTCTGACTGCAAAAGATCGTTCTAAAGATGCTGCCGCATATCTCATTCATTGGCTTTCAAACCCTGCACATCTGGCAATACAAAAACGTTGCCTTACCGTATTGCTTCGGAATGTTGATCACATTGACTCTCCGTTAGAGCAAGCCGCACAAACAATACTTAAAATAGTTAATAGTTAATAGTGAATAGTTAATAGTGGATAGTTAATAGTGGATAGTTAATAACTCTGCTTGCGACACTATCCGCTATCAACATTCACTATCAACTATTCACTATCAACTATTAACTATTAACTATTAACTACTATGTATCAACCAACTCCTTACGATATTAATTTTCGATTTCTTGGTTTTCCGATACGGATACATCCGTTGTTCTGGCTGGTGATAACGTTACTCGGAGTACAAGGGCATATTAGTAATATGTATCTTTTCTTTGTTGAAATAGTCCTTTGGATTGCTGCTGTATTTATTTCTATTCTTGTTCATGAGTTGGGGCATGCTCTTGTTTTTCGTCATGTTTATAGAGTATCGTCACAAATTATCTTTCATGGAATGGGCGGAATGACAGTTCCTTTTGTTCCACATCAACGGCGATATGGTTTTTGGGGTTTACTTTGTGCAGTGTTCCTTTCAGCAGCGGGACCGCTTGCCGGTTTTGTTTTAGCGATAAGTCTTATTGTTCTTTCCGCATTATTAGCAATGCAATTCGGTGAAACATCCTTTGAGAATGGATTCATGTTGACTGAGTTGACTGAGTTTAATGTGCGATCAATAGTTGATGTTTTCATTGTAAAAATTATTTCTATTTCGATTGTTTGGGGTATTTTTAATTTATTGCCAATCTATCCGATGGATGGAGGTCATATTTTTAGAGAAATTTTTTCTTTTATTTCTCCGCGCAACGGAGCGGCTAATTCACTTGTTCTTTCGATAGTTACGGCGATAGTTTTTGCTTTTTTGTCATTCCGTTTTGGTCTGACGATCATGACATTATTGTTCTGTTATTTCGCTTATCAAAACTATCAGGAACTTTCATTTAGATCGTTTCGACGCTGGTAATTTCAATACATGACGGGATTTAATGAAACAAAAAAGAAATCAAAAACCTTTTCAACTCTTCAACAAAAAATGATCTGCCAAAAGAAGTTTCACCAAATAATTTTGTCGCAAAAATATCAAATGTTAGACCGTGCAGCAGTGAAATGATTTAGGAACATTTTAAAAAAAATAAAAAAATTTTTAAAAAAATCAAAATATCCCTCTTGTAGGTTTTATAAAATGGTGTAATCTGTTTACTTAATAAATGTGATTAACGCGATGAAGAATTTAATTCGCCTCATTAACGCTCAATAATCATTAAGAAAAGAATGTTAGTGAGTGCCGTTAAAAAGGTCATCGAAAAAATCTTAAACAGCGAAACAATAGCAACAGTAAATAGCAACATTAATAAAAGAGGTAAAACCCAAAATTATTTGCTTGTAGTATTTGTTGAAAGAATTGGGTTCTTATTTTTGGTTATTGTGTTGTATGTTTTAATTCCGATGGTGTTGTCAACTGTTTCATGATGAAGAGTAGTTAGATTTATTGAACGACTTGTTAGTTAATTTTTGTTATCGACAGGTCGCAAGCCGGATGATACTGTTATTTATACAGGAATTGTCCTTGAGAAGTGTTGCTCTTATTAAGTTAAGTAATCCAAGAGCAAAACTGAGGCCTCTGCGAAACGTCGAAGGGACTCGCCGAAATTGTCGACTTCTTCAAAAAATATGTTTTTCTCCAACAAGAAGAAAATGTTTTCTTTGCAAGATGAATTTTGCAGTGGTTCCCTTTGTGCGCTTCGATGGTATAAACCGCTTTTGGGGGTGGAATTGTTTACTCAATGTGAGTGAACACCCCATTTTATTTCAAGGAATAAAGTAGTGTACTTTGTTCCGACATTAAATCTTTTTTCAGGAGATGAAACTATGCCGAAAAAAGCTGCGAAAAAGGCTGTTAAAAAAGCCGTGAAGAAATCTGTTAAAAAAGCCGCTAAAAAGGTGACAAAAAAAGCCGCTAAAAAGGCAACTAAAAAAGCACCTTGCCGAAAGGCTTGCAGCAAAGAAGACTAAGATTCTTCAAGACGATCTTCTCGTCAATAGAAACGCTTAAAGTGTCCGCAAAACCACAAGCCCAAAACTTGCCGGTCTTGTGGATACTTTTTTTGTTGTTGAGTTTATGTTATGTTTAATTTTTCAATACCTTGTAATCTATCATTGGAATATTTGTTTTTCACTTTTTTGGGGGTTATGAATTTTACAACTAACCTTATTTTTCACCTTATTTTTTTGAAATACGAAATACACGAAAAAATGAAATAGACGAAAAAAATAGGAAATAAAAATTTTCGTGTACTTTGTTATTTCGTGTGTTTCGTAATCTCAAAAAACCAAAAAATTCCGCGGATAGATTACAGTTTTTAGAAGTTCCTTTATGTTTATTATTGGTGTTGTTATTCATTATTAATATTCAATTCCTTTACTATTTTTTTTACTATGTTTCGTATTTCTGTTATTTTTATTGGGATTGTTCTTTTTTTTCCTCTCTTAAATACCCATGCCCAACAATCCCCCAATGGGCGGCGTGAACAATCATCTTTACAACAGTCATCTTTACAACAGTCATTTTTGCAACAGCTGATACTTGCCAAAATGTCTTCTCAAAATCCATTCGATTCCAAATTTGATTTCAAACCGAAAAACAAAATTGATGTACTGATTGCTGCTTCATTGAAACGTTATAAGAGAGAGCCGTCTAAACTTTGTAGTGATGAAGTTTTTATTCGGCGGGTTTATCTTGATACAATTGGGACATTGCCGGAGGTTCAAGCGGTGAGGGATTTTCTTGCCGACGAGAAAACTGATAAACGTTCTCAATTGATTGATTGTCTTCTGGCGCGAGATGAATTTATTGATTACTGGACATTAAAGTGGTGTGATATTCTTCGGGTCAAGGCGGAGTTTCCGATCAATCTTTGGCCCAATGGAGCGATGACGTATTATCGTTGGATTCATGAGGCGGTTCGCACAGAGATGCCGTATCACCAATTCGCCCGAACTCTTTTGACTGCGGACGGCAGTAATTTTCGTGACGGTGCATCAAATTTTTATCGTGCTGTTCCCCAAAAAGATGCCGAAACGCTTGCTGAAAATGTTGCTTTAACTTTTCTTGGTGTTCGTACTGGGGCGTGGACGCCGGAAAAATTGCAACAACTTTCCGTTTTCTTTTCACGCATCGGATATAAAGAAACCGCCGAATGGAAAGAAGAAATCGTATTTTGGATACGAAAACCGCTTGATTCGCCGGAGGTTGTTTTTCCTGACGGTACCAAAGGAACAATTCGTCAAGATCAAGACCCGCGTGAAGTTTTTGCGGACTGGCTTGTTTCGCCATCCAACAAAGGTTTCAATCAAAACATTGCCAATCGGATTTGGTTTTGGCTTTTTGGTTACGGTTTAGTCCATGAATCGGACGATTTTCGTCCCGATAATCTGCCGGTTCATCCAGAGGTACTTGATTATCTTTGCCAAGAACTTATTGATTCGGATTATTGTTTAAAACATCTTTACCGATTGATCTTAAATTCGAGTACCTATCAGCAATCGTCCATTCCAAACAGTAAGAACCCCAATAATGATCCTAAAATTACCGAGTTATTTGCATCTTATCCGATTCGCCGAATGGAAGCGGAAGTATTACAGGATGCGTTGTCGCAGATATTCGGAATACCGGTTGTTTATAGCAGCGAAGTGCCGGAACCGTTTACGAATATTCCGGCGCAGTATCGAACAATCATGTTGCCGGATGCCAGTATAACCAGTTCATTTCTTGAGATGTTTGGAAGACCAACTCGTGATACAGGTATGGAATCGGATCGAAACAACGGTGTTACAGAATCACAACAATTATTTATGCTCAATTCTACGGAAGTAAACAACTGGGTAATGAAATTTTTGCTGAATTACCGTAATATCAATCGGAAACCGGAAGAGGTTCGGAAAATGATTGATGATATTTGGTTACGGTTTCTTTCTCGTTATCCCACTGCTTCCGAACTCCGTATTACCGCCGAAGAACTTCGCCAACAAGAAAAAATAGGCGGACAAAAAGTTCAAGATATTGTCTGGGCATTACTGAACACAAAAGAATTTTTGTGCCGACATTGAACATCGAATTTTTATCGAATTTTTATCGAATTTTTTCACAACCGTTCAATATACTTATTACACTTGAAATTTCGGTTTTTATTTTTTGTAATTTTTTAGAAGTTCCCTTTACGATAGATATAGTCGGAATACCAATAGGGACCAACAGTATTCAAATCAATTCCTTGAAAAGAGAGTTCGTCGAGAGCCCGGGTTACTTTAACATCATCTTGGGCATCTTTGTACAGAATCCAGACTTCGGTTGGATCCATTTGGTCAACCAGAGCGAACTGATTTGTTGTAACCAAAAATTGTGTTCCGCCTTTTTCATTAACAAAATGTCGTGCCATATTAATGAACACTTTCATTTGTTCTTCATCCATGTAAGCAGCGGGTTCTTCAATTCCGATGAGTGGTATGGGAACAGGATCCTCGAACAAGAGAACATGGAAAAAAAGTCGAAGTAACCCTTCGCTTACCTGATCGGCATAAAAGGGAACCTTTTGACCAGTCATAAAAAAAGAAAGAATTTGCCGACCGGATTCATTGGTTTCACAGTCAATTTTTTCAACACCCGGAAGTTGGTTTGCAATAACGTTCAAAATTTCTTGAAAATCAGAACCGTGTTTTCCGCGAAAACGTTTAAGTTCTGAAACGAGGGATGTTCCTTTGTTTTGTTTGTGCGAGCGCGGCACCAAACCGGATGCATTATCTGGCAGATAACAAGCGTGATGAAATTGATCGAGATGTCGTTTTAGTTGAGGCACATCCGGCAGATTTTCATAATTTGCTAATGCTGCTAAGGCGAGATGTTTGTTATCGGTTCGTTTGACATATTCCAACTCCACAGATCCGGCACCATACCAAGGGTTGAGATGTCTCAATGATTTATCGCCGTTTTGAAAGAGGAGAATTGGTGTTACGCCGTTATGCTGATTATTCCGGTAAACGAGGGCTTCGGTTTCGATGTAGGCGTACTGAGTTCCGGGTTTTTTGTCGATATTAACGGCGTAAGTTAGGGGATTGGGATCTGAGCAGGCTCGGTAGATTAAACCAAACGAAATAGGACCTTCACTGTTACGGTTATGTACGGCGTCGAACCCGCCTCGTCGGTTAAGAGCTTCGTCCAATCCGTGTTCCAAACAATCTGAAATAAAAGAGAAAAGATCAAGAATGGAACTTTTTCCGGTACCGCTTGCACCAATAAAAGTTGTGAGCGGAGTCAATTCATACGGCGATAGGTCAACACCGATATCCATGACCATCGCCTGCTGAAAACTAGACCCCAAAGCAATTTGCTTTAATCCTTTGTAATTTTTGATCCAAAATCCTTCTATAATAGGAAGTAACACACTGACACTCACAACTACTCATGTTCACATCATGTCTCTACAGGACACAACTAAATCGCCGAAATAGAAACAACATAGTTTTAATTATGCCATGATTAACCGGAAAGTCAATAGAAGAATTTAATCAGTTCTGATGTTTTCATTTTCTGATGTTTTCATTTGAGTCGTTATTTTATTTACCTATAAATATTTTATTTACTTATAAATCCTGAAATGACAACAAGTTCGGGTTAATGGCTGAAGATAGCAATTTCAGCGGGAGGATATGATTTAATTTTATTGGGCAATGGTTTAACGGGAAGAATATCGAAGTTAAACCGGTTGTCCGATTCGACAACAAACAACGAACCCAATGGCGCAGAATCTAAAAGATGATAAAACATTTCGAGTATTTCGGTTTGGCGGTTGACATAAAAATCATAGGGCGGTGAACAGAATACAATCCAAGGTCTTTTAGGTATTTTATTTGTATTATTGAAATCTGTATTATGCGGATGTTCTTCTTGATTTTTTGCCCAGAAGAAAGCGTCGGTTTTTCGTATCTCGCAAACGGTTAGTAATCCCAGCGACTCAAGATTTTGCCGTAACAACGCTGCGGTTGGAAAATGGATTTCAATAACTGTAGCGGAAACAGCACCGCGGCTGATTGCCTCAATAGTCAAAGCACCGGTTCCGGCGAAAAGATCAACAACATGACGTCCGCGAACATCAGGACCAATCAGATTGAACACCGCTTCCCGAACCCGATCTTTCATAGGTCTAACCCGATTATCGCCAATATATTGTAACTTACTGCCGCGAAATCGTCCGCCTATAATCCGCAACCCCAACGGTTCTTTAAAAGCGGGTTCGCTGCCGATAGAATGGTTTTTCAATTTTCTTGTTAACGGTGCTGCTGATTGCGGCACAGGCGAAACAAAAATTCCTTGATTATTGTTATCAATTTCAAAAAATGTTTCTTCTTGATTATGGTATTTTTTTTTCTCTTTCCTTTTTTTCATAAGAATCTCAAAGGCTGGGATTGGTGATTGGGTATTTTCTGTTCGTGGATTTCTCGGATTTTCAGTTTGTAGATTATGCTGATTTTCGCAGATTATTTTAAAAGTAATATATCAGTGGAATTTTTTGTGTGAACCACCGAAAAAGCAATAATTAAAAGGTAGGCAATGTTTCGCCGAAAGGTTTTCACCTACGGTTGGCTACCTCTTTCCGGTTCGACGCAAGTCTTTGTATTACAAAGACTTACGAAAACGCATAAGCGGCTGTTCACGGACCCGTTCACTCCTCAAAACGGCGTTATTCACCGGGGACAGGAATTGATGTAAACTATTGATTATAAACAGGTTATGACTAATTTTAATACAAAATTGTATCGGAAATCTTGTTTTGAAGTGTTTGTGAATTTCGTTACGATGTTGATGTTTTAGGTATTAGTAATTTATGATTTTAATGTACTACCGGGGTTTTAGACCGGACATAATTACCATCATTGAAATCGGAGAGAATTTATCATAATAAAAAATGTCAGTGTTTTCAAGAGACTTCCCAATGATTTTAGGCAGGCAATTTTGAATCATTCCTTTCGTCAGTTTGTAGGAAAAACATGAGAAATAAAAATCATTTTTAGCAAAAAATATTTTTTGCTAAAAATTTTATTTTTTACCAACCTTTTCTAGATTTTTTTCGATTTAAATGTAAAATGATTATATGAATAGAAGTGATAAATAATTGGATAGAACAGATTTTTGATCTTTGACAATTAGGTGATAAACTATAATTATAGTGATAATAGGGGCATCTTTGTTCCGTTAAAATCGTTATAATGCATAAAAAGTCGGTCTAACCGAACATAACCTACATTATCGGACGTAACAGAATCGCCCAGATCACTGTTAAAAACGGCACCGAACAAGAGTTATACTTTACATTCGACGG
>JAITIZ010000366.1 GCA_031279215.1 Planctomycetaceae bacterium | reverse complement strand
ATTACTACACCGGGAGTTCCGTTTTTGACATCGTGGTAATTTTGCAAAGCAAGAGCAAACTGTTTCAAATGGTTGGTACATTGTATTCGCCTTGCCGCTTCTCGTGCTGCTTGAACTGCCGGTAACAGAAGTGCGATTAACACGCCGATAATCGCAATTACCACAAGAAGTTCGACTAATGTAAAGCCGAATGGTGAAGAACGGAGAAGTTGTAAAAAGTTTATAGGAAATAGTTTAGAGCGTGAAGACTCTCCACTATCTATTATCAATTTTCCACTACAGAGTGCCCCCCCCCCCCTTGTTTACCCATTTTAACATCGGATTTTTCGCAAAAATTTCTGCAAAAATCCCGACCAAACACATCACTACATTTTTCATTGTTAGACTCCTCATTGTATAAGGTTTTTTCAAAATAATCGTTATTTGTTTACCATTACAATCCGGTAAATAAAACGTAATACGATTTTAAATGAATCAAATTTATACACAAAACACATTGGAAGTCAATAGGGGGTTCGCTTTTCAGAAGAAAATCTTAACCGTTCAGAGTGTGCTTGGTCAAATCGGTCTAAATTACCAACCAAGCCCCTACACATTAGGAAAACGCTGCCAATTCTTCACTCCAAAATACAAAAAACAAAAGAATCGCTTGACAAAAACAAAAATCGGTGTACTATGGAAATCCCTTTGTAATCCTTTGTAATCCCTTGTAAACCTTTGTAAACCTTTGGATGTTACTCAAACAGAAAAGAAAAAACTGAATGATAAAACAGTTAGGATTGCTGCTGAATAATTCTATATTCATCACACTTGACAATTCGGTTTTCGTTTTTTTGACAAGATCAACAGATTGGGAATGAGATAAACAAAATTGACAGGATATTTTTCATTATTTTTTTGGAAGGTACCATTAGGAATTGAACGATGAAATTTACAAAATTATTATTTTGCCGAATGTTGGAAGCGGCGTTGGTGTCGATTGAAACGAACCTGACCATGTTGAACCAGTTGGATGCCGCAACCGGAGATGGTGATCACGGAACAGCAATTCTGGCAGCAATGAAAGCCGCTGTATCCAGCGTCAGGAAAGACGGAACATTTCCGGTAATTCTCGAAACAGTTGGTTTTGATGTTATGTCAGGAGCCAGCGGTTCAACCAGTACACTTTCCGGTTTATTCTTCACCGGTATGGCAGACGGAATGACTTCTGAAGAACTCGATGTTGACGAAACAATTACCGCATTTGAAAACGGTCTTGCCAATGTTCGGACAATGACAAAAGCCCAAATCGGTGATAAAACATTGATGGATGCCCTCATTCCGGCAATTAAAGCAATGAGCCAATTCAAAAAAACCAACGTATCGTTTTCAGAAATTTTTCAAGCCGCCGCTGTTGCAGCACAAACCGGAGCCGATTCCACAAAAGAATTGATCGCCAAACACGGCAGAGCAAAAAATCTCGGTGAACGAAGCCGAGGACATCTCGATGCCGGCGCTGTAAGTACCGCATTGATTTACGCCGCCTACGCCGAAACTGTTGCCAAAAATGTATAACCCGTTGAAATCGTACATTTTTAGTCCGCAGATTACATTGATTTTCGCAAACTTTTTTACAAAATCGCCAAAATGTTGCGTAATCTGCCGGATAATTTGAACAATGTCTTTGAGCCATTAACAAAATAGACGGTTATTTGAAATCTTGTGATTTATTTCGAAACAACAATCAACTCTTTATTCCTAAAATAAACAATTATGTTAAAAACATTGATCAATGTTTTCCGTTTTTTTGTTCTTATTTTGTTGGCGTTCTTGACCGTAACCGCCGAAGCCCAGACAACCCCCAAAAATATACCAACTCTCGGAAAATTTGAAGATACGGTACGGAATTATACTTACCGAACCCTAGAAGATCCGCCAATTCCCGGTTGTTCATTATTTGTGGGCAGTTCGTCGTTTGCTCTTTGGGGTAAAAAACTTGAAACAACATTTGCCGAATACGACGCAGTTAACCGCGGTTTCGGCGGGTCAAATTTTGCACAAAATATTATCGCATTGGAACGGATTCATTTACCGTACAAACCGGCACGGGTCATTATCTTTTGCGGAACAAACGATATTGCTCAAGGAACAGATGTTGAAACGGTATTCCGTAATTTTCAGTATTACATTGCACGGCATTGGAATGCCAATCCGTTGACCGAAATTTATTTTGTTTCACTAACTCATGCTCCGGTTCGTGAAAAATTTTGGCATCAAGGCGATGAATTTTGTACAAAAGTTCAGGAATTGGCATCGAAAACAAAAGGACTGTTTTATATTGACGTAATCACGCCAATGAACGGCAATGACGGTCGAGTTCGTGAAAATCTTTTTGTTAAAGATCGTCTGCACCTGAATGATGACGGTTACGCTATTTGGGCAGAAACATTCAAAAATGTTTTTGAAACTCAAAACAAAATCCGAACAAAACCTGATATTCGGGAATTGTTTCAAAACCGGAAAAATCTTGGTTTGTTTGACGATCCTCGTTTTGCGGAAGACGGCGTTGCAGTCAAAGAGCCTCCGGCGGTTGATACAAAATTGAATATTGTTTTTATTGGTGATAGTATTACGATTGGCGGCGGAGAAAAATCACCGCCGGCACGATGTGCGGAATATCTGAAGCAACAAACCGGTATCAGCGGCGTTGTGTTTTCAAATCAAGGAGTTAGCGGTTTGACAACTGTTGATTTTTTGCCGTCAAAAAATAAACAATTTCCCAAAATTCTTGAAGCGGCCAATCTGTTCAAAAATGATCAATCCGGTAAACTTCTTTTTTCAATCATGCTCGGAACAAACGACAGCGCGGTAACCGGACCAAACGGCTCACCGGTTTCGCCTGAACATTACCGCCGGAATTTAAAAGAAATTATTGATCGGTTGTTGGCGGATTATCGGGATTCAACAATCGTGTTACACCGCCCAATCTGGTATAGCGATACAACACAAAATAATGCAACCTATCTTCTGGAAGGACAACTTCGTGTAACTGTTTATGGTCTTGAAATTCAATCGTTAGTCGATTTTTATTCACAGACTCCCGACAAAACACGGGTTTTTTTAGGCGATACGTTGGCGTACACTTATTTCAAAACTCATTACGAATCCGCAATGCGTCATGAAACCGGTAAAAAAGGAACGTTTTTTCTACATCCGAATGATCGGGGTGCTGATGTATTGGGACGATTTTGGGGAGCCGCTATTTTTGAATCAGTTTTGAACCGCATCCCGTAACATTGACGATAACTATAGGGAACTTCTAAAAACTCAAAATTTACCGAGCGTTAACAGCATGGGCTTGCCCCGTACTGTTGAATTTTAGGCACAAAATACGGAATAAACCCCGCCGTTAACTTGGTTTTTGGAAATTCTCTATAATAACTTCGTACAAAAGAAACCGTAAAGAAACCGTAATACGGATTGATACTGTAACTATTTAATTCAATGAAAGCACGTCCTTTTTATCTTTTTTTGACCGTGCTGTTTTTCATCACTTTCAGTGTTGGGTGTTGGAGAAAGAATGAACCGGTTGTTCTGTACTTTTATTGCAGTGAAACGTTTTGGCATGTAATGCAGGAAGAAACCAAAGCATTTCAACAGATTTACGGTGTACAAACCGTATTGATTCCGATTTCGTTACCGGAACAGAATAACCAACCGCAAACCAATCAGGTTTCGTCTTCCGATACTTCAGCCAAAACATCCTCACTCGAACAAAATCGTCCGAAAACAAAAAATCAACACTCTTCTCAAAACGGTAATGTTATTCTTGATCCTAAAATTGCAACTCTTATTGAGGATTTGTCCAACAATCGGCAGGGCGATATGTATTTGACGGACTCTTCACTTGAAATGGATCGGCTTAAATCTTTTTTGTTGGTAACCCATGAATATCCGTTTTGTTTTTTGACCATAACACTTTGTGTGCCGAAAGGTAATCCATTTCAGATTTCTTCTGTTCGCGATGTTTTTGAGAAACAATTACAGTTGGGGATTACATCTCCATCAAAGGACGGTTCTGGGTTTGTTGCTTGGAGTATTTTGTCAGACTTACCGAAGGATTCAAAACAGATCAAAATTCAGGAAGAGTTGGTACGTCAATTTGATCAGCAATACGATCTTTTAGAAGCATTAGAAAATGAAGAAATTGACGCCGCTTTGGTTTGGGACACCGCAAATCTCAAAACCTATCTGCGTACTAAATATTCAGAGGAATACTATAAACGTTATAAAATCCGGTTTGATAAAGCGAAAAAAAAATGGGATGTTAATGAAATTACCAAACTGATAGATGAAATGTACAAGGAATTGTATATGGAAAAAGATTTTGCCGAAAAAATTTCTCTCTCGGGAATCCCTTTTTCAAAAGAAAAACCGGAAAAGTCTGAACCATCAGAACAATTAGAAAAACCAAACGAAACCGTTTTAGGAAAAGAACATCGAGTCATTCAAATATCGTTAATTTCTTTGAGTACAACATTGCACGATAGACATGTACGGCGTTTTTCAGATTTTTTGATTTCCACGCAAGGCAGAAAAATTTTACAAAAACACGGTTTCACTCCCAATTTCCTCTGAAATTGTAATGATTCGTATCTATTCTGTAGCCGCATCAAAATGGCAGGATGTGCAAAATCGGTCAAAAAAATTCCGAATGTTCCCAGGTTGGTGTGTTCATTTCGTTAAACCCAAGGCAGGCGACGTTTCGCCGAAACGTTGTATCTGTTAGGTTTGTTATTGTGTTGTACGCGGTTGTTTTTTCATTTCCATCCGTCAACAGAGTCAAGTCGGCAAGTACGCCGACGCAATAGCAGGTAAAAGCCCTTCAGCGAAACATTGCCTACCTTTTCTTTTGAAAACGTAATGGCAATATAAAAACAACCAATTGATAACAAGATTGAGTATAAACAGATTGTAACGTGATAAACAGAATTGACAGGATTTTCCGATTATTTCCCGTTTGAAAGACGCAATGTTGTTGGAAAACAAGAGAATAAAAATGATCCGCATCCCCTAAGAACACAATTATCGCCTAGTGTTCACGGGCTGGTTGTTAAGATTCTTGGTCTGGTATATTTTCATTTGATTTTACAGTATTTGCGGCGGCTTCGTTACTGCGGCGAATAATTTCACGGAGAAGTGTTTCGACAGAATCGTTCACACAATATTCAACCAACCAACCAACAAAAAAACCAATCACCGTGTAAACAAAGAAACATAAACAAGCATTGTTAAGAATTTCAGACGTTTCCTTTTGTTGCACAAACCCCAGAACAATCGTAAGACAAAATAGAACAATACCAATATAAGCCGCAAAAAGACGGTTTAATTTTCTATGATGATATTTTGATTTAGGCGGTTTGGGTTTTTCCTGATTCTTAATTGCTTCGCGTTCCCGTTCCAACCATAAAGCAAGAAGTTTAGGATCGATATTCGGCGGAATCTCAAGCGATTCGAGTTGCTTCTGAAAATCGGAAACAACCGAATTTTCTTGTGTTGTGGGTTCCGGTGTAAACTCCGGCAACGATTCTGTTGACATAACCGCTTTATCGTAAAAATTATAAACTGAAAAGGAAAAAGTAAATTGTTTAAAACTTGGTTATTGAATGCGTTTTACATTCCGCTTTTGATCACTCCCGATGTAATACCAAACATCAAAGTAATTTGATCAATCGCAATTCCAAGCAACAAATCAAGAAACAAAATAACAACAAAAGAACAAACAAACGATAAGGTAGCAGCTTTCCCAACTCCTTCGGCACCGCTGTTACAGTGAAATCCCTGATAACAACTAATAAGAGCAATACTAATTCCAAAAAAAATACTTTTGAATGTTCCGGCTAAAATATCGAACACTCCAACAAAAGATTGTGCATTTTCCCAATAATAATGTGCATGAATATCCAATATTTCAATACAGTAAAACGCACCGCCGACAATTCCGGTAATATCCGCGATAATAGTTAATGCGGGAATTAAAAACAAGCATGCTAAAAGTCTTGGAACAACAAGATAATGAATAGGATTGGTACCCATTGCGGCAAGGGCGTCAATTTGTTCGGTAACTCTCATGGTTCCGAGTTCGGCAGCAATCGAACTGCCAACCCGACCAGCAAGCATGGTAGCAGCAAGAACAGGACCAAGTTCACGAATTAAGGATAAACTGATTACACCTCCAAGTGCTGATTCCATACCAATCTGTTTGAATTGCGCAAATGTTTGCACCGCCAAAACCATGCCAATAAACATCCCCGTAAGTATAATAATCGGAAGACTTAAAACTCCAATAGCGTAAAACGATTGACTCAAAATTTCACGGCGCGGCAATTTCCAACCAAGCCAAGTAAATGTTTGAAAACAAAAATCCGCAAATTGCCCCAAACAGATTAACCGTTCTACACAAATTTCCCTGATTCCGAACATTAAATTCTTCGTTTCGTTTTGTTGCGGCGGTAACAGATAAGACATTTTAGAGTAGTTAATAGTGAATAGTGTCGCATGCGGAATTTTTATCACAATGGTTATAAATCCGCATGCGCGATTAAATAATTATATTTATCGACTTTCCCATACTGTAAAATTTAGAAAACTTTAATGATTTTAACGATAATATGGAATGGAAAATCACAAATTATTTTGGAATTGGGGGTTGTCCGCAGATTGCGCAGATTTTTAGAGATTATTTTTGAGAATACAAGTAAAGTATCTATTCAGCAGCAATTCTCTTGTCGATCATCCGGTATCATTATTCTGCGGCGTTTTTGTTTTTTGATCTTAATTTTAACCTCGTTAGGGGTTAAGAAGGAAAAATAAAAACACTACGGAATAATTACGGATACAAAATAAATGAAATAATGAAACAGATAAAAGTTGCGGGATTCTATTCGGGAAATTTCTAAAAACCTGTCTCATAAAAACATTGCCCTTAAAAAATAAGAACTATATTTTAGGATTGAAAATTTATTTTCGGGTTGTTCCGATGAGGACAAGAAGTGTTACCAAAATTCCGGCAAGAAAAATCGCCGCAGCATAACCGGAAAGGAACAATGTCCAGAACCAAATCGGAACATGACGATACCAAACATCAATTCCTTGTTTGGGTTTTGATTCTGATATTTTTATTGTTTCGGAGTTGGGAATTTTGGGGGAAGTTTTGGGGGAAGTTTTGGGAGAAGTTTTTGGGGGAGTTTTTTGGGAAGTTGCGGAGAGAGTGTTTTGATGGCGGAGTTGGGAACGTGCTTTTTCAATTTCGTTGAGTGTGCGAAGAGCTGAATCGTTAAATTCCTTTTGCCCACCCGCCAAAGAACGCCCCAAACCCGATGAACTCGTTTGAGAAAACATGCTCGAACCATGTGCCGAATCCAAAAGATTCACATTAACATCCTCGCCAAGAATCGAAAAATCCGAATCATGTCCTGTTGATTCAATATTACTTTTTCGGGCTTCCTGCATATCCATTTGATGTAGAATTTGTAAAAGTTTTCCACGTTGGATATTTGGTATTAAGGTTGAGTTGGCAAATCTGTTGTCTGCTTTCCAAGAGGAAAACGCAGAGAAATTCAACGGCGAAAATTCATTGGGATCGGCATAACCGTATTTAATAAGCCAGTTTTCAAAATCTTGGACAACTTCTATTGCTGATTGTTGGCGATTTTCGGGACGTTTGGACATCATTTTCCGGCAAAGAGCCGCCAAGTCTTCGGGGGTATCGGGTCGGTCAATAAGAATACTTGGCGGTTCTTTTTGTTGGTGGTCCAACAACCGCTTCGACACGGAACCGTCAGGAAATGGCGGATGACCCGTTAAACAAAAATACAAAACACCGCCCAAAGAATAAATATCTGCTCTGGCATCGACTTTATGACTATCAAGAGCTTGTTCCGGTGCTAAATAATCGGCGGTTCCAAGAATGGTATCTTCCTGAATATGGGTGATACGACCTTCGTAAAGATGTTCATCCAACAAAGCAAGACCAAGATCAAGAATTTTAACTTCATTTTGTGTGTTTACAAGAATGTTGCCCGGCTTCACATCACGATGAATTACTCCGACCGCATGGGAATAAGCCAATGCGTTGGCGGTTTGACGCAAAATATTGACGATTCGTGCAAAAGGAATTTTGGCGTCTCTGTCGATCATTTTCTGCAAATTCTCACCTGGAAAATATTCCATAACAATATAATGAAGATCGCCTTCATGGTCGATATCGTAAGCCCGAACAATATTGGGATGGTCAAGTGAGGCAATTGCTTGGGCTTCACGGATAAAGCGTTCAAGATAGATCGATTTTTCGAGCCGTTTTCGCGGTAACACTTTAATTGCAACACGGCGTTGCATTAGGGTATGTTCGGCAAGATAGACGGAACTCATCCCGCCGGAACCAAGATGTCCTAATATTTTGTATTGACGGAGAAAAAAACCTCTGTAACGTTTTTTCAAGAGTTGTTTTACTTGCCAGAGTGTCAACAGATAACGCTTGACCAATGCAGAAGCGATATATTGTACATCGTCTAATTGTCCTTCTGTTGCTTCCGATTCAATGGACGCCAATGCCTCATCAAGTTTGGCGGAATCCACCAACCCGCTACGCCGTAATAAATCAAGAAACTGAATAACAGAAACCATAAATAGTTGATAGGTGATAGTGGATAGTTGATAATGTTCTTCAATGTCTTTATCGTTCCTTAAATACTCTACTCTAGCCTGTTATCAATTGGTTGTTTTTATATTGCCATTACATTTTCGAAAGGTCGCCTACCTCTTTCCGGTTCGACGCAAGTCTTTGTATTTCAAAGACTTATGAAAAAATGTAAACGGCTGTTCACGGCCCGTTCAATCATCAAAACGGCGTTGTTCACCAGGGACAGGAAGTGATGTAAACTATTGATTATAAATAGGTTATAAATTATTTCAATGAAAAATTGTATCGAAAATCTTGTTTTGAAGCGTTTGTAAGTTTCGTTACAATGTGGTGTTTTAGGTGTTAGTAATTTATGATTTTAATGTACTGCTGGTGGGCTTAAACCAGACATATATTATCATCATTGAAATCGGCGAGAATTTATCATAGTAAAAAATGTCGGTATTTTCAAGAGACTACCCAATGATTTGGGATTGGGTAATTTTGAATCATTCCGTTTGGCAATCCTTAGGAAAAACTTGAGAAATAAAAATCATTTTTAGCAAAAGATAAATTTCTC
>JAITIZ010000354.1 GCA_031279215.1 Planctomycetaceae bacterium | reverse complement strand
TACCAATATTCAATCCGTTTACCTACCGTCCGCTTTGGTATTCTCCAATGTGTTTTTCGTTTCTCTCGTTTGGTTAAAATTTGATAGGTTGACATTTATTTTCCTTGTGAGACGATTATTATTTCAATAAGTGGAGCAATCACATATATAATTCCATAAATGAATATAAGAATACCCAAAAAGATATATAGTACCCCTTGTAATATCTTCATACCATTGGAGCTGAAAGATTTATATCGTTTAAAATGAGTTTTACACAAGATTATTCCCTCACCAATAAATCCCCCTCCTACTCCAATAACCAGTAATGGTAATAATATCCATGTTACTAAAGCATAAATGAGGAGTCCTAGACTTCCAAGCGGTTCTAATGGATAAACTATTACATCATAGAAAGGCTTCGCTCGATCTAAAAAGGGAGTATTTAAAACAATGGTATTCATAACTGCCCTTTCCAATTTTTTTATTTTTTTGTATCAGGAATTTTTTATGTTTTTATGTTACGATATCGTTTGGTCTGTAATTATTTTCATTTGAATATGTTGAAAAGGCTATAATCCTAACGCCCCTATCGGGGCTATACTAGTTAATAGTTAATAATTAATAGTTAATAGTTCGCAAGCGGAATTTATTACCGTTTTGGTAAAAACTCCGCTTGCGACACTATTAACTATTAACTATTAACTATCAATAGAGATATCTGTTTTACAACGATAACACATATTCAATAAGATCATCAAGTTGTTCGTCAGTCAGCGAATCAATATCGCCCTCAACATCACCGTGTTTTCCCTTTTTAAACAAGTCTTTCATATTTGTATAACGCCCATCATGTAAATACGGAGCTGTTCGCCATGTCTCCACCAAGGTCGGTGTGTCAAAACTGCCCTTGCGATCATAATAACATTTCGTATTGACATCATGTAACTTCTGATCCGTAAACAACGGACCCGGATGACATTTATCACAACCAATCTCAGGATTTTCAAAAATCTTTTTACCGCGTTCGGCACGCTCACTAAGCTTGCCGTCCACAAGGTAAGGACTCGGAAGAGGTTGCATTGCGTGAATGTAAGCATCAATGTCCTGACATTTGCTCTCGTCCGGCATAGAAAAAAGAATAAACTGGAACCCAGTCCGTGTACAATGTGCCGATGTCTTACGAACCCCTTCCCACATCGCCGGAGGACATCGCTCACACCAAAGCAAACTTTTGGCATTTTTGGGATTCCCCAGCCCATCGTTCAAAAGATCCCAGTTATAAGCATCCATACGACCATCCGGATGGCAACTCGCACAACTTTGCCAATACTGAAAACAAAGGGTTGCATCATTCCAATGAATTTCACCACGCCGCTCTTTACCCGGATTAGGCTTAACACCCAACGCAATTTCCGTCCCTTTAAGAACACCCGAAACCGTTAAATCAACTTTTTGAAGTGTATCACTGTAAAACATCCCAACATATACATCGCTCCCAATAGAAACTATCGGTCGTGCCCCTTTTCCATCCAGCCGAACACGCTTTTTCATTCCAACAAGAAACGCCAAATCATTCGGTACATCACTGGCTTTAGCCGATGCACTAATTCCGCCAGTATAACCAGTTGCCGGCGTCTCGGTATCGTCTTGCGGTAATAACTCCAACTTCTTGTGCATCGCCTCCGCATCAATAATAATTAACTCGCTCGTCCCAGCAAGAGCAATATAAATC
Organism: Planctomycetaceae bacterium; assembly: GCA_031279215.1. GTDB lineage: Bacteria > Planctomycetota > Planctomycetia > Pirellulales > Thermoguttaceae > WRKP01. The sequence goes on along the minus strand of JAITIZ010000354.1, from coordinate 4,095 downwards.
TGTTTACCATCCGCAGAAGTAGTAATACCCCACGGATTGGCAGCACCAAGATCAACATCGTCAAGTAAAACCGTGTTGATAAAACCAGAACGTTTATTATTGAGTTGTGTTGTATCGATAATACTAATGCCATTGGTGTTCATCCAACCGCGCTCAAGCTGAGTCGTCGGCATCTGAAACCGCGCCAGAATCTCCGTAAAATAAACGTAACGACCATCCGGCGAAATACAAATCCCGTGAATACTCCCACTGCCATTGGGTAACCGAATATTCTTGACCCCGCCGCTAACAATGTCAATCGCAGAAACCTCAGCCGCCACATCAATCAATGCCTCCGGATCCTCAGGAATATTGGCAACATCATTGGGAACAGCATTGGAAACATAAACCGTTTTACCATCCTTGGTAACAACAGCACCACGAGGTTCACGAATGACTTTGATACGCCGGACAAACTTCAATTCCGGTAAATCATATTCACTAACATCATTGTTGAAACGATTACAAATAAAAAGCTTTTTACCGTCAGGAGTTATGACCGGGCCCATAGGTGTATGACCAGCAGCCGCTTCACGAATAACTTGACCCGTTGTCGAATCAACCGCTTGTACCAATCCGCAAGAACCGCCGGATGTAACATAAAATGTCTTTTCGTCCATACTCAAAACAACCCCAGTAGGCTCTTTGCCGACAGGGATTGTTTGAATAACGGTGTCGTCCGCTGTCGTCAACACCGCAACCTCATCAGCATCAAAATGTGTAATATAAATTTTTGAACCGTCTTTAGTTGCCGTCAAATCAATAGGACCTTTATAACCCTCCACCGCAAAAATAGAATGATTCAAAATCAGAATCATAAAAACAGAAAAGAAAACGACAGACAAAACAACATGTTTGTTTTTCATTGGGTATTGCTCCTTAATTAGGGTTGTTGACCAAAACACAAAAATTTGGCTTGGGACTAATCGAATTTTACAGCAAAAAATCCGTAAAATTCCTACCAAAAAGTAATTATCTCTTTTCCTCGATTAAAATCAAGACTGCATTATCTATATTTTTCAGTAATATATTCAGTAAAAATTTTGTAGTTGATAGTGGAGAGTGGATAGTGCCGCAAGCGGAGTTATTGCCGTTTGGTAGTATTCCGCTTGCGACACTCTCCACTCTCCACTCTCCACTATCAACTCTCAACTATCCACACTATTATTACTCAAAATGACGCCATTTTACGGAACAACCCAAGACGTCGGTCAATTTCTTCACGGTTAATTTCCTTGTAACGGTCAAGACCAAAACCTTCAACACAAAAACTCGCAACTAATGTTCCATAAACTAAAGCGTTTTTGATTGTCTCACTATCAAGATTTCCTCGTGAAGCAATGTAACCCATCATCCCCCCAGCAAACGAATCACCCGCTCCCGTCGGATCAAGCACTTTTTCCGTCGGAAATGCCGGAACAAGATAGATTTCGTATTCGCTAACAAACAAAGAACCATGCTCCCCTTTTTTGACAACAACAAATTTGGGACCTAAATTCAAAATTTTCTTGGCAGCAGTAATCATATTGAGTTCGCCGGTCAACATTTTTGCCTCACTGTCATTCAGCACAAGCCCGTCAACGCGTTTAAGCAAAACATCAAGATCTTTTCGTGCAATATCAATCCAAAGATTCATCGTATCCGCAACCACTAAATCCGCTCCTTGAATTTGTTCCAAAGCCGCAAGCCCAGTTGAAGGTGCTCCATTCGCTAAAAACACAAATTGAGCACGACGAAAAACTTCCGGCAATTTGGGTTGGAAATGCCCTAACACATTGAGTTGGGTATCCAATGTATCCCGATCATTCATGTTTTCATGGTATTTACCGCTCCAACGAAATGTTTTACCGCCGGGAACAATTTCAAGTCCTGATACATCAATTCCTTGTTTACGGAACATCTCTGTATATTCTTCAGGCCAATCGTCGCCAACAACTCCCACCATCTGAACAGGCCCAAAAAAACTAGCAGCATAAGTAAAATAAGGCGCAGAACCGCCAAGAATGTGTTCACGTTTGGCCGCCGGAGTTTCGATAGTGTCAAATGCAATAGAACCAATTACCAATAATGTCATAATTATTTCAATAGGAAATTTAAAAAGGTTGAATCTTTGGAATCTTTCAGCAAACTATTACTGAATTTCTGTAATTACCACAAGATATTCATTAAGTTCAGAGCGGTTATTTTAACCGGAACTATTGATCAATTCAAGAGATACCAGCCAAAATGTATATTCATCACATTTTAAAATTCAGTTTTTATCCTTAATACACAAAAATAATGTCAATAAATATATCAGGGAACTTCTAAAAACATCAGGAACGCAGTCGTCTCGACTGCACATTGCCTATAAAAAGTGCAGGCGAGACGCCTGCGTTCCTCCGTCTCGACTGCACATTGCTTATAAAAAGTGCAGGCGAGACGCCTGCGTTCCTCCTAATATTAATTTTTAGAAGTTACCTAGAGCAGATTTTAACAAGTTGCGAGTAAATTCAAGATTATTGATAAAAAACGAATAAATTAGGAAAGCAAGATAAAGAATATCCAATAGAATTTCCGAAAATCATGTTATATGGAAGTTTTAGGTTGCCACAATAAAATCATGGTAATATTTTTACGGAATTATAAATATCACAAGTAAAGTATTTACGTCTATATTTGATATAACTTTTTCTTATCCATTGACTTGTGTTATTTAGATTCGTTGGTTTGCTCCCGGATGGAGTATAATGTGTCTCGTTTTACTGTTATCATACCCCTTTTGAGTGATACCCCAACGGAAGCGTTTGAGGAAACGCTTGCCTCTGTACTCGTCCACAAACCGGAAGGTACGGAAGTTCTGATCGCCAATGCAACACAGTATTCCGATCCCTGGAATACCGCTATTGAAGGAACCGTTTTTATCGCTTCGGATCATCTTTCCAATCCGATGGAAGTTTTGAATAAAGCCGTTCTACAATCACAAGGCGATATTTTGCATATTCTTTATCCAGGAACCGAAGCCTCGGCTCATTGGACACAAAATATCTTACAACTATTCGAACAACCAAAATTAGGAATTGTTATTCCATGCGTGTATGACCGCCGGAAACCAAAACGAATTTTTTCACTTGGAATTTACTACAAACCGGAAGGCGTTCTACGAACAATCCGACGCTCCCAATGGGCAGAAGTTGCTCAAAAACGGATCGTTCCTCATATTTCGGCAATATTTATTCGTAAAAAAGCATTAACACAAATTGGGTTATTTGACACAAGTTTTATTCCTCAGATTTCTTATGTTGATGCAGCAATGGGGGTATTGGAACAAGGTTGGGGAATTACGGTGGATCAGGAATGCCGAATCATGGTTCGCCCTAACTATCTGCCAACAACCAACGCCTTTACTTGGGGAGTTCAAATAGAACGGCTGTATTTTCGTTGGTTCGGGCAAAATTCGATCTTAACAGATTTAGGAAAACATTTCGGCTCGTTTGGAATTGATTTTTGGCGGCATTTGCCAAAATTCAAAGCGTTCCAAATCCTTTTTGGACGGTTGTTTGGACTCTTTTTCTTTGGCGAAATGTGGGCTTTTTTCCAACGATCCCGTAAAATTGTGTCCGAATTTAGTATTGCTGATCAGCCGCCGCCAGTGTCAATTCCATTGGAATTTAATCCGCAACCCGACCACGATAATTCTCCGCCAATAAAAAAAGCCGCATAAAAGTATTCCTAGTGTTCACAAGGCGGCGGGTTCATTTCCTTAAAGTAACTTCTAAAAACTAATATTAGAAGGAACGCGGTCGTCTCGACCTTTACCGCTGTACAGGTTGCCGCAGAAAAACTAATATTAGGAGGAACGCGGTCGTCTCGACCGCATTTTTAGGCGTTTTTTGTAAAAAAACAGGGCAGGCGTGACGCCTGCGTTCCTCCTAATATTAGTTTTTAGAAGTTACCTGTAGTGGAGAGTTGAGAGTGGATAGTGTCGCATGCGGAATGATTACCGTTTTGGTAGTAATCCGCTTGCGACACTATCCACTCTCCACTTTCCCTCTCAACTATTATTCTGCCCTTTCA
>JAITIZ010000336.1 GCA_031279215.1 Planctomycetaceae bacterium | reverse complement strand
ACGTTCAAATCTATTTTTTCCAAGACGTTGTTTATTCAGCAGATCGGCCAATGATCAATGTTGGTCGATTTCGCCTATAAAAATTTACCTAAATTAACAACCACCCTGTGAACACTAGGGAATTTTTAAATAAAAAACACAAAAATTCTATTCTTATAAAACCGAATTTTAATGTGCAATGAGTGTACAAAGAGTATATCACTTAAAATCATAATCCTTGTTGAGATTTTATCTATTTTAATACTTCAATTTGTGAGCAGTAAAAATTTTTTTTCAGAATAATAGGGATTTTGTACTTGACAAATTTTCAAATTACTGATATAGTTCACTTTGAATCGTCACTTTGCCAACCAATGGCATCGTAAAAAAGGAAATTTCAATGAAATATCAGGATCAAATAATAAAAAAAACATTAGTCTGCTGGATCATGGCGGCTGTGGTCTTTTTTTGCGCAATTGTTCCTGTTTCCGGTTGGTGTGATTGTGAGCATTGTCCCGCCGCTAATTCAACTTGCTCGGATTCAACTTGTTCGGAAAAAACAGTTAAAAGTAATTCTACACCGGATTGTTGCCGGTTGATTAGTAAAACGGCAAATTCTGACGATTGCGGCGATAATTACTGTTCGTGTGATTGTGTCCAGCCTCCCGTTGCTTCTATTTCACTTTCCAACTCTTTGGTATTACCGGATGAGTTGAAGATGTTGGTTTTCACGGTGTTTTTTGCCCACGCGGAAACTGTCGGTAAATCGGTTTTGGGAATAAATACACAACAATCTCCCATTTTCTGGCTTCCGGTACGTCTTCATCTGTTCCTGTTTGTCTTACTGAATTGATGATAACACGGAAAATTTCGTGTTGTTTTCTGTTGTCAATTTTTACCCGTACCTTTACCTTTATATTAATAGGAGTATGTGCAATGTCCGTATTCACTTCACTACGTAAAAGTTCCATAAAATCCATTATGAAGTTCATTTTCCGCGCCCTTCCGAATATTATTGTTTTCCTGCTGATTGTGGGGACGATTTATGTTGGGCATCACACCGATTGGAAATTACCAAAGTTTTCCGAAATAACCGGAAACAGTATCACAACCATCAGCGATTGGTGTTCCGAACACCTCGTGCAAGAATCAAAATGCGTCGAATGTAAAACCGAACTGTTGCCCAAAACAACCAAGTTTGGTTTTTGTAACGAACACGGCGTCGCCGAATGTGTTATCCACCACCCCGAACTCGCTCAAATTAACAGCGAAACTAAATTGCCAAAATATAATACCGCCGCCGCTATCGCATTGATTAACCGCCGCGAAAATAATCCCATCGATTCACTGTACTCAAAACGTGTTCAGTTCGCAACAATTGATAGCGTTACAAAATCAGGAATCAATGTCGATGTGGTCAGCGAATCGCCAATTACAGAAACAATCACAACAAACGGCGAACTAATTTTTGATCCCAATCGTGTTGCATTGTTGTCGTCAAAAATCCCCGGTGCCGTGGCGATTGTCCTAAAAAATATCGGCGACCACGTCAAAAACGGCGATATTCTCGCACTCATCGACGCTTCACAAGTCGGTCAACTCAAATCAGAATTTTTGAAAAATATCGTTCAAATAAGATTGCAAAAAGATAATGTCGCACGATTGACTCCGCTCGTCGTAACCGGTGCTGTAACAAAACGCGAAATTCTCGAAGCAGAAACTTCATTGCAAGAAGCCGAAGTCGCTCTCCTTTCAACACAACAATTTTTGGCCAACCTCGGCTTCGTCTTGCCCGAAATTCAAGATTCCGATGACCCAAAAATTCTCGCAACAAAATTACAATTTCTCGGTATTCCCAATGAGATTGTCGAAAAATTGCCGCCGCTTGCACGAAGCGGAAATTTGTTGCCGATATTCGCTCCGTTCGACGGTGAAATTGTGTCGTCGGATATCGTACTGGGAACAGTTGTCGATACAACGAAACCACTTTTCACCGTTGGAGATACCAGTAAATTATGGATCATGTTAAACGTCCGCCAAGAAGACGCTCAATATATCAAAAAAGGTTTACCGGTACGATTTTTATCCGACAACGGAAACCAAACAACAAACGGCGTGATTTCATGGATTAGTCCGTCTGTCGATGTCAAATCACGAACATTAAAAGTACGGGCGGAAGTTGAAAATAAAGACGGACAACTAAGAGACAAAACATTCGGCGTCGGAAATATCGTACTCCGAGAAGAACCAAACGCCTTGGTCGTGCCGCAAGAGGCAATTCAGTCAACTGCCGATTCACAATATATTTTTGTTCGCGATAAAAATTATTTCAAACCCGACTCGCCCAAGTTTTTCCATGTACGTCAAGTTCGGCTCGGCGCAAAAAACGGTAACAAAATAGAAATTTTAGCCGGAGTATTACCCGGAGAAGTTATCGTTACTAAAGGAAGCAACGTACTGCTCGCACACCTACTCCGAAATAATCTCGGTGAAGGTTGCTGCGCAGAACATTAGATAATAAAATGCTATAATTAACTGTCAATCATTGCGGTTGAGCAATGAAAAAAATCAATTCGCATATAAAACAAGGAATCAATAAAAGGAACTTCTAAAAACTTAAATTTTTACTCAAAAAATATCCGCAAGTCCTTATTTTTTAAGGACAAGATTTTTAGGAAATATGGTTTTTAGAAGTTCCCCAAAGTGAATTTATGAACTTAAGAATTGAAAAATATCAAGATAAGTATAAAAGCGAAATAGTCAATGTTTGGGAAAAATCGGTTTTATCCACTCACCGTTTTTTAAAAGAAAAAGATTTTCTTGCTATAAAAAAAACGCTTCAAGAAATGGATTTTGAATCATTAAATGTTTTTTGTTTAATGAATGACTGTGAAATTATTGGATTTATCGGATTGGATAAAACAAAAATTGAAATGCTTTTTTTAGACCCAAACTATATCGGAAAAGGTTTGGGAAAACAACTTATCGAATTTGCGTTCTCAAATTTCCATGCCGCCAGAGTAGATGTCAATGAACAGAATACCAATGCTGTTGAATTTTATAAAAAGTTTGGATTTGAAACTTTTGAAAGAACTGAAAAAGACAATTCAGGTAAAAGTTACCCTCTATTAAAAATGAGATTAATGAACGACAATAAAAATATTCACAACAGATAAAAAGGCGGGACATACACTCACAAAAGATATTACCCTTGAATTTGTTATCGTCTGAACCTTGATTTTTGTGATTAAAATGATTTTTATAATTTATGAATGACTTTGAAGAATATATCAAACAACAAGAACCGGAAAAAGCAGAAAAAAGTTACGTCTGGCTAACGGCAATCGGTTTGCAAGAAGTTGATGGTTTGAAGGCTTCGCCATATCTTATTGAGACTGCCAGGCAAAATATTGACGGCAACATTACGATTGACGAAGTAAAGCAGCGGATTGACAGTTATTACAAAATCAAACCGGTCGGCAATGAGAATGACAGAACGGAAGAAGCCGACAAGGTTTCCGTTCGGATTGCAGAAATCTTGTCGGAAAAAACTTTTGTTTTTTCGCCGGTAGAATATATTACAATTCATAAACGACTTTTTGAGGAAATTTATTCGTTTGCAGGCAAAATAAGGGATTACAATATCAGTAAAGCCGAATGGGTGTTGAATGGTAAAACGATTTACTATGCAAGTGCCGACAGTATTCACGCTACGATTAACTATGATTTTGAAAAAGAGAAAGAATTTAAATATCATAGATTAAGTTTATTACAGTTTCGTTCAACATATTGTAAGTTTTACATCAGACTTATGGCAAATTCACGCATTGGGCGAGGGAAATACACGAACAACCGCAGTATTTATCATAAAATATTTGCGAACATTGGGCTTTGACGTTACGAATACGCTTTTTGCTCAACATTCGTGGTATTTCCGCAATGCACTTGTTCGAGCCAATTACAATGATTTTAAAAACAATATCCACGCTACTAACGAATATTTAGAGCACTTTTTCAGAAATTTATTACTCAACGAAAATAATATATTGAAAAGCAGGGAATTATTGACTTATCGGAAAAACTAATTGCCGAATTTGGCAGCGGATTTTCGGTTAGAAATTTGCGTGCAATGCGGCTGTTTTACGTACAATTCTCAATTCTGCACGCACTGCGTGCAGAATTGAGTTGGACTCATTACCGCTCTTTAATTCGTGTCGACCCCCCCCAATCGCGTGAGGTTTACATGAACGAAGCCGCCGACAATGCATGGAGTACAAGATTTCTCGACGAACAAGTTGATAAACATTTCTACGAAAGATTGATTGCATCACACAAAGAGGCTATAAAC
>JAITIZ010000268.1 GCA_031279215.1 Planctomycetaceae bacterium | reverse complement strand
TTTAATAACTTCTTTGGAAATTGACGGCGACTGTTCCTGGATTGCATAACAATCCGTTACACTATCCATTACGCTGTCTTTTTTCCGTCCGTAACAAATATATGGCAGCAATTCCAATGGTTTCATATTTTTTCTCAATAGCTATTCTTTGGCATTTTACCAACTATTACCCGGTGTAATATAATCTTCAAATGCTTTCCAGGCTTTAGCATTATTTATATCTTTATTTTGAATCGTACACTTTATAAAATAACCGTCCGCTCTCATCAGTTTCGGTAACCTCCAATCCCATGTTCCTTTTTGAGGTAACAAACGGGTTTTTTGATTCAAGTATTGTAACGAAATTGGACTGCTGCTTGTGTAACTTGCAGCGGTTTCAAAATCGTACACGCCATAACCTTGAAGCTCAAAACGAATCTTATCTCCGCATTGCCACGTTATAGAAAATAACGTTCCGGGAAAAACAATTTCAACATTTCCTTTGGAATCATGCGAAGCAACTTTAACATCGTTAATATAAACGGAAACTTTTTGTCGCTCATTGTAGGCAAATCCGCCGTACTGGTTTATTGTTATCGAATAATTGCGGCGTTCCGTAAATTGTTTTGCCAAATTAGCAGCACGCTTCATCGCGGACACCTCATCCTGATTAAGACGATTTTCATACCTTTCAAGAAAACTAAAAATTTGCCTGTTCTTTTCCTGAAGTGATTCAATATTGGTAATTGCAATCTGACTAATTAGATTGCGTTCTGCTTTTATTTTTCTGTCTTCATATTGTTTTTGTAACTCACGAACTTCGTCTGCCTGTACCGATAACGGATAACGGGTAAGAAATTGCTTCGCATCCTCAGAAAATATTGCGCTGCGTAACTCAAAACTGTCGCGAACACGTTTCATCTCAATTTCAATTGATCGGTTTTCAATTTCTGTTTTAAGTTTATCGAGTTCGACTCTTCGTTCTACAAAGTTAATGTTATCGAATTTTTTTAACTCTTCACGAATTTCACCTAATGTTTGTTCGTTGTTGGTCTGATTGATTATATTTTTTAAACGGATCAACTCAGCATCAATTAAACTGTTACGTTGAACGATTATGTTATCATTTACAGGAAACTGCGTTTGTGCCAGTTTTTGTGCAACTGTCATATTTTCGTCGTCTAAAATCTCTAACTGCCACTGCTCACTAAACTGATCGATACCCCCCTGTCTATAACATATTGCAAAAACAATAATAATAATAATAATAATTGGGATCAGCAGAAAACAAACCCGTTTAAATTTTCGCGACGAAATTCTTATGGAACGTTCCGCAATCCAGCGAAACATTGGTTTATATCCGAATGGTTTGATTTGTCCTTTAACAGGTTTGCCGGTTTCCGAATCGGTTGTTCCAATTGCGGAAAGTCCGAAATAACGAATGTTTTTAATATTTGTTCCATCATTTATTCCATCACGCAGGTTCTTTTCAAAATTTTCCCAGTTTCTGTTCATAAATTGCCGGATAACACGCCCGCCGCCGCCGTCGGAAGAATGAACAATCTGTTGATAAAACGGCATCAGATCACATTTGGTCATTCCGATACAAAGATCAATTTTCTTGTTACGTTTTTCCACGGTTTTCACATTATGTTGAACCGCGGTGTAGACAGCCTTCATACAAGCACGGAGTTTTTCGCGTAGAATCACTTGTTTTTCATTGTTGTCGCTAGAAACATCTGTAGCATCAATGAGTAGAATAACAATATCGGATTCCAAAAGATGCCTACTGAATCGTGCTGCCTGTTCCGGTGTTACGTTAATAATTGCGTGACGAAAATCCTCACCGGGGTAATCTATTGTTTGAACATTCATTACCGGACTTCGCGGAAGTTGTAAATTGAAATTCAGAATGGAGGTGATATTGGTCGGCGGCGGAAAATCTCCGTTTTGAAATGCACGATTAAGTGAATTTAAGTAATGTTCCGTCTCACTGTCCTGCGGATCAATTTGGAGTAACGCCTGAAGCGGATCCAAACCAAGAAATGCAAGACCGGCAAGAAAACAACTCTTACCTGTTCCTTCGGCTCCAAGAAGAGAAACTCGAAAAATATTTTCGTTATTCGAATTGGAACGATTTTTTTTATCAATATTATCGGTTGAAGACATTATTTGTAATTGTAATTAAAAGTTATGAGAATATTGTAATACATCAGTGGAATTTTCCTAATTATTTAAATTTGTTCTTTGAACACCTCTTTTTCCAACGTTCCAACGATTGTCTTGTTCGGAAAAATAATGTTGAAAATGAGGTTGGTGAAAAATAAACTTGAAGCCTTTACTATATTCCTCATTCCTCTGATATATTACGAAAATACCGATTCAAAAAAATTTCCACTGATATATCCGAAAAATCATGCGCGAATTTTTTTGAAAAACAATCGGCGGGTAAATAATAATATTGTACCAATCAATATTACCAAAATTCCACAATACACAATATAAGGCAGGAAACGTGAATTGTTCGGCGTTTTTAATAATTGTTCGAGAAAACCATTGAGAACGGAAGCTAATGTTTCTGCACCGATTTTGGCAGAATCCGCAATTAACATTCCGATTTTTTCACCGATTTGCGGCAAC
>JAITIZ010000267.1 GCA_031279215.1 Planctomycetaceae bacterium | reverse complement strand
TTTAATAACTTCTTTGGAAATTGACGGCGACTGTTCCTGGATTGCATAACAATCCGTTACACTATCCATTACGCTGTCTTTTTTCCGTCCGTAACAAATATATGGCAGCAATTCCAATGTTTTCATATTTTTTTCTCAATAGTTATTCTTTAGCATTTTACCAACTATTACCCGGTATGATATAATTTTCAAACGCTTTCCAGTTTTCGTCCGTTATATCCTGAATCGTACATTTTATAAAATAACCGTCCGCACTCATCCGTGTCGGTAAACTCCAATCCCATGTTCCCTTTTGAGGTAACAAACTGATTTTTTGATTCAAGTATTGTAACGAAATTGGACAACTGCTTGTGTAACTTGCAACGGTTTCAAAATTGTACACGCCATAACCCTGAAGATCAAAACGAATCGTATCTCCGCATTGCCACGTTATAGAAAATAACGTTCCGGGAAAAACGATTTTGACTTTTCCATTGGAATCATGCGAAACAACTTTAACCTTGTTAATATAAACGGAAACATTTTGATTCTCTTCGTAGGCAAATCCGCCGTACTGGTTTATTGTTATCGAATAATTGCGGCGTTCCGTAAATTGTTTTGCCAAATCAGCGGCACGCTTCATCGCGGACACCTCATCCTGATTAAGACGATTTTCGTACTTTTCAAGAAAACTAAAAATTCGTCGGCTCTTTTCCCGAAGTGAGTCAATATTGGTAATTGCAATCTGACTGATTCGGTTACGTTCTTTTTTTATTTTTCTGTCTTCATCTTGCTTTTGTAACTCACGAACTTCGTCTGCCTGCACCGATAACGGATAATGGGCAAGAAATTGCTCCGCCAGTTCAGGAAATATTTCGTTACTTGAATTAAAACTGTCGCGAACACGTTTCATCTCAATTTCAATTGATCGGTTTTCAATTTCTATTTTGAGTTTATCGAATTCAGCTCTTCGTTCTTCAATACCGATATTATCGAACATTTTTAACTCTTCACGGATTTCACCTAATGTTTGTTCGTTGTTGGTCTGATAGATTATATTTTTAAGGCGGTTCAACTCGGTATCAATTAAAATGTTACGTTCATTAGTTATGTTATCATTTATAGGAAACGGCGTTTGCTCCAGTTTTTGCGCAACTGTCATATTTTTGTCTCTTAAAATCCCTAACTGCTCCTGTTCCCTAACAGGATCGATAAACCTTTGTCCATAACATATTGCAAAAACAGACATAAGGATAATAAAAGTAACTAATAGAAATTGAAAACAACAATGTTTAAATTTTCGCGACGAAATTCTTATGGAACGTTCCGCAATCCAGCGAAACATTGGTTCATATCCGAATGGTTTGATTTGTCCTTTAACAGGTTTGCCGGTTTCCGAATCGGTTATTCCAATTGCGGAAAGTCCGAAATAACGAATGTTTTTAATATTTGTTCCATCATTTATTCTATCACGAAGGTTCTTTTCAAAATTTTTCCAACGGCTGTTCAGAAATTGCCGGATAATACGCCCGCCGCTGTCGGAAGAACGAACAATCCGTTGATAAAACGGCATCAGATCACATTTGGTCATCCCGATACAAAGATCAATTTTCTTGTTACGCTTTTCCACGGTTTTCACATGATGTTGAACCACGGTGTAGGCAACCTTCAAACCAGCGCGGAGTTTTTCGTGGAGGATCGCCTGTTTTTCATTGTTGTCGCTAGAAACATCTGTAGCATCAATGAGTAGAATAACAATATCGGATTCCAAAAGATGACTACTAAATCGTGCCATCTGTTCCGGTGTTACGTTAATAATTGCGCGACGAAAATCCTCGCCGGGGTAATCTATTGTTTGAATATTCATTACCGGACTTCGCGGAAGTTGTAAATTGAAATTCAGAATGGAGGTGATGTTGGTCGGCGGCGGAAAGTCCCCGTTTTGAAATGCCCGATTAAGTGAATTTAAGTAATGTTCCGTCTCACTGTCCTGCGGATCGATTTGGAGTAACGCCTGAAGCGGATCCAAACCAAGAAATGCAAGACCGGCAAGAAAACAACTCTTACCTGTTCCTTCGGCTCCAATAAGAGAAACTCGAAAAATATTTTCGTTATTCGAATTGGAACAAATTTTTTTATCAATATTATCGGTAGAAGACATTATTTGTAATTGTAATTAAAATTTCTAAAAATATTGTAATATATCAGTGGAATTTTCCTAATTATTTTAATTTTTTCTTTGAACACCTCATTTTCTCAACGATTGTTTTGTTCGGAACATTAATGTTGAAAATTAGGTTGGTGAAAAATGAACTTGAAGTCTTTGGGATATTCAACTGATATATTACGAAAATACCTATTCGAAAAAAACTCCACTGATATATTACTAAAAATCATAGACGAATTTTTCGGGAAAACAATCGGCGGAACAATAAAATTATTGCAACTATCAATATTGCAACTATTCCCCAATACACAAGATAAGGCAGGAAACGTGAACTGTTCGGCGTTTTTAATAATTGTTCGAGAAAACCATTGAGAACGGAAGCTAATGTTTCTGCACCGATTTTGGCAGAATCCGCAATTAACATTCCGATTTTTTCACCGATTTGCGGCAAC
>JAITIZ010000206.1 GCA_031279215.1 Planctomycetaceae bacterium | reverse complement strand
TGTCAATTAAGGGTTTCGTCTTTTTTTGGAGAATTTTCAAAATATTTTAAAAATTTGGTAATATTTCGTAATTATTCAGTCGGTTTTTTATTTTTTCCTCTTAACCCCGGAGTAGTTGATAGTTGATAGTGTTACAAGCGGATTACTACCAAAACGGTAATCATTCCGCATGCGACACTCTCCACTCTCCACTACGAAACTGATCTTGACCTAATTGGGGTAATTCAGTATTCTCTTTGAATTGAAACAAAATTTTCAATTTTCTCTAAATTACCTAAACCAGTGCTTCGCGCGATAGAACTTGCCGGATTTAAGAGTTTTGCAGATCGTACCCGATTGGAGTTCGAGGACGGTATTTCTGCGCTTGTTGGTCCCAATGGGTCTGGAAAATCAAATATCGTTGATGCAGTTAAATGGGTTCTCGGTGAACAGAGTATGAAGAAACTACGGAGTAATGAATCAACCGATGTGATCTTCAATGGCAGCGCCGAACGCCCTCCAATGAGTTCCGCCGAAGTTACTCTGACCTTTGACAATTCCAGAAAAATTTTTAATCTCGATACGCCGGAAGTTCATATCACTCGCCGTGTTTATCGAAGCGGTGAAGGGGAATATCTCATCAATCGCCAAGCAACCCGATTAAAAGATATTAAAGATCTACTGAGCGGAACCGGACTCGGAACACAAGCATACAGTATTATAGAACAAGGACGGGTTGAATCCTTATTGCAAAGTACCGCCGTTCAACGCCGAATCATTTTCGAAGAAGCCGCCGGAATCAGCCGGTTTAACACCAAAAAACAGGAAGTTCAACGCCGTCTTGAACGTGTTGAACAAAATCTGATTCGATTATCGGATATTGTTTCGGAAGTGGACCACCAACTCCGCTCCGCACGAAATCAAGCCGGAAAAGCACAACTCTACCGCCAATATACGCAACGTCTTCAGGAATTACGGATTCAAGCCGGTTTGGTCGATTACCGCCAACGCACCATCCGGCATAAAACATTGCAAACAGAAACCGATACCCTTAACCAAACCCTAAACTCTCTTACTATTGAAATTGAAGAACAAGAAAAAAAACAGAATAATCTTGTTATCGAAATCGAAAAAACCGATCAAGTTATTCGGCGTTTTGAAGGCGAAATGGCTGCCAATCGGGAACGGATTGCCGGAGAAGAATCAACCATCGAACTCCAAAACGCCCAAGCTGAAGAACTCGAAACAGAAATCATTCATCACGGACGGCAACTCATCGAACTCAATGTCCGAAGTGTTGATATTGAAGGAATGATGCACAAAACAAACGACGATATCCGAAAAGCAAAACGTTCCACTGCCGATATTACAGAATCGTACCAAAAACTCATCCGGCAAGGTGAAGAACAATCTCTTTTTTGTAAGAAAAAACAAGACGAAAAAGATTTTCTCCTCAAAGAAATCGAAACCAAAAATCGCCAAAATGCCAAACTGGCAGGTTCCATCAGCGGGATGGAATCACGGTTGGCAACCCTCGAACATAGTAAAGAACAAAATATCAGCCGGTTAGAAAAACTTAAAGTACAAAATCTAGAACTCGAACTGCAATGTAATTTGATTCGGGATGTTGTTGAAAATTTAGAAGATTCCGTCCGCCAGAAACAAATTCAACTCGAAGAAGCCAGACAACGTAAAAATAACCGCGTACAACAACTCACCCGCCTGACCCAGGAATTATCAGATCAAAAACAAAAACAAAGCGGAATGCGTGAACGAATTTCCGTACTCGAAGAATTGATCCGTAAAAACGAAGGACTTAACCCCGGTGTCAAGGAAGTGTTACATCAAGCACGTGATCCGAAAAGTCCCTTCCGGCATGTTTTTGGACTTGTTGCGGATTTGCTGCGTGTTGATGTTGAAGCCGCTTCGCTTATCGAACTGGCCTTGGGCACAAACGCTCAATATGTTGTGGTTTCGCCCAAAGCAGAACTCTTTCGCCATGTTGAACGTAACGCAATTCATTTTGCCGGACGTGTCGGTTTTATTTGGCTTGATCCGTTACAAAAAGAAGCACCCTGGATGAAGGATAAAGGATTTACCGGTCATACAGGAGTCTTGGGACGTGCAGATCAATTTGTTAAGGTTGATCCGAAATTTGTTCATCTTGCGCAACGTTTATTGGGGCGAACCTGGATTGTTGACAATATTGCTGTTGCGCGGCGACTGTACAAAGAAAGCGATGACCGGACAAATTTTCTAACAGTTTCCGGTGAATTGCTCACTCCAGATGGAGCGTTGATTGTTG
This sequence comes from Planctomycetaceae bacterium, assembly GCA_031279215.1. Taxonomy (GTDB): domain Bacteria; phylum Planctomycetota; class Planctomycetia; order Pirellulales; family Thermoguttaceae; genus WRKP01. The sequence continues at coordinate 15,523 of JAITIZ010000206.1, read as the reverse complement.
GACCGCCCAATACTTCGTCCGGTCTGATCACTCGCCGGAGCGAACTCCGAACTCTTTGCGAACAAATGAATATTCTGGATACAGAAGTTACTGAAAAAGAAATTGCGGTTGCTGTTGCCAAAGAACGAGTTGCCGGAGATGAAACCGATGTAGAGGAAGAAACACGGGAACATCAAAAAACTGTTACAGAACACGACACCCAACGTCTAAAACTCTCCACCGCCGAAGAACGACTCCGGCAAGGTTTGGAACAGTTTCAACATCTTCATGAAGAAACCGAAAAACTTGATACGCAAATCTGCCGTGCAACCGAAGAATTGGAACAAACAAAATTGTTGCGCGAAGAACTCAATGAACAACTTGCAGAGTTGGAAATCCGGCAGAAGGAAGCCAAACAACAATTGGAAAAATCAGAATCTCAATATATTGAACACCAACGGAAAACAACCAATATGAAAATCGAACTCGCCAAAAGTGAAGAACGTCTCGATTTTCTCAAGGAACGTGTTAGGCAGTTTGAAGATCATCTTCAGGAACGTCAAAACCTGTTGCTGGAACATCAACGCCGAAGCCGGTTACTCAAAGAACGGCGTGAAGGAATTTTGTTGGCGATTCTCCGTATTGAATCGTGTCTCGCAACTCTTTATCTCAAAAAAGAATCAATGACCCGTGAGGCGGTTGGTTCGTACCGGATTCGTCAGGAATTAAGTGAGGGGCGCGCAAAATCACAGACGGAATTGAAACGCTTACAACATGAACTTCAAAAAGTACGAACAAAAGTACATTCCAAACAACTCGAACTTGAACGTTGTATTCAGGAACAAAAAACACTCATTGATCGAATGAGTGAAGATTACGGAATTGATATGGTTGAACTCGATAACCAAACAACTGAAACCAGTAAAAAGAATAACAAAAATGAAACGGTTGCTCCCGAACTTTCTAATGAATCTTCTATCGAGTTGTCTTCCGAACTTCACAATGACGAACTTCACAATGACGAACTTCCTAACGATAAACTTCCTAATGATAAACTTCACAATGACGAACTTCCTAATGATGAAATTCCTAACGATAAAGTTTCTAATGATGAAATTCCTAATGATAAAATTTCCGCTATTCAACATCCGACAGACTCTTCTACGGAACTTTCTGCTGACAAAGAACTTTCGTCGTCTGATGATTATCAAAAGGAGATTGAAGATTTACGTACTAAATTACAACGTCTCGGCAGTGTGAATCTTGAAGCGATTGAAACATTGGAAGAACTGGAAACCCGATACACTACTCTTTCCAATCAGTACAACGATTTAACAAACGCCAAAAAATCAATCGAAAAAATTATTGAGAAAATCAACATCGAAAGTCAACAACTTTTTGAAGAAACATTTAACGGTGTTAAACAACATTTTCGTGAATTATTCCAACATCTTTTTGGCGGCGGTCATGCGGATATTGTTTTGGAAGAGCCGGAAAATATTTTGGAAAGCGGAGTTGATATTGTTGCGAAACCGCCGGGGAAGGAATTGAAGAGTGTTCTGTTGCTTAGCGGCGGTGAAAAGACATTGACTTGTGTTGCTCTTCTGCTTGCGTTTTTCCGTTACAAACCGAATCCGGTTTGTATTTTAGACGAATGTGATGCGGCTCTTGATGAGGGTAATATTGACCGATTTGTGAACGTTATTAAAAAATTCCGAACAGCAACACAATTCTTAATGATTACTCATTCCAAAAAATCAATGGCAGCAGCAACAACAATTTACGGTATTACCATGCAGGAATCAGGAATTTCAAAACCTGTTTCTGTACGTTTTGTCGATGTTGACGAAACCGGCAATATTCTTAAAGCCGCATAAGATTTTTTGTAATATATCAATGGAATTTTTTTCGTAACAGTCTCTTTTGGGCATTTTTGTTTTAATTTTTTTTAACACGAAACACACGAAATTACACGAAAAAATTGAAAAACAATTATTCTACTAATATATTACGATTTTTTTACGGGTGTTCCTTTTTTTTGATAGCGGCGGCGGCAAGTGAGGCGAAGAGCGGATGCGGTTTGGTGGGTTGTGACTTAAATTCCGGGTAAAACTGTACCGCTGCAAACCAAGGATGTTCCGGTAACTCAACCGCCAGAACACAATGTCCATCCGCACTTTGCGCCGATATTTTCATTGCGCCGTGTTCCCACTGATCGCGGTAACGATTATTAAATTCGTAGCGATGCCGGAACCGTTCCGAAGTTAGAGGACGGTTTCCGTAGGCTTCTGAAATTCGTGACGGTAATTGGAATACAATTGTATCTGCTCCGGTTTTGGGAGAACCTTCACGGGAGGTAAAAGAAGAATGTCCGTCAAAATGATGTTCTCCAAAACGATGTTCCTCACGAAGACAAATAACCGGATGCGGTGTATTTTTGTGATATTCAGTCGAATGGGCTCCTTTCAAATTCAAAACGTTACGGGAAAACTCAATCACCGCACATTGCATTCCAAGACCGATACCGAGAAACGGAATCTTGTTTTCTCTTGCAATTCGGACGGCTTCGATTTTGCCTTCGATTTCTGATTCGCCGAAACTGCCGGAAACAATAATAGCGTCCGATTTTTGCAACTCTTGACGTGTTTCATTTTGTAAGACATGGCGGCTGGGAATCCGTAACTTCCGTATTCGTGTACGATGAGCAATTCCGGCATGATCAAGAGCTTCATAAGTTGATTTATAAGCGTCCAATATCTCTGCATATTCGCCGACCACTGCGACTGTTACTTCATGAATCGGATTCCGAATCCGTTCCAATAATTCATGCCAATCATTCAATTCCAATACCCCGGCATTGTGAATACGAAGTTTGTCCACAATTAATTGATCCAATTTATGATCATGCAAACGAATCGGAACTTCATAAATCGAAAAATCCTTGTCCTTTTCTTCAATCACCGCTTCCATATCAATGTTACAAAAGAGTCCGATTTTAGAGCGTTCATCTTGTGATAAGGGTACTTCTGTCCGGCAAATCAGGATATCCGGTTGAATACCGATTTGGCGAAGTTGTCCGACACTGTGTTGAGTGGGTTTGGTTTTGAGTTCCCGTGCTGCTTTCAGAAACGGAATTAACGTCAGATGAATATACAAACAATTTTCCTTGCCGACATCAAGCGGGAATTGCCGGATTGCTTCCATGTGGGGCAAACTCTCGATGTCGCCAACTGTTCCGCCAATCTCGATAATAACCACATCAATTCCGTAACCGCCCAAACGTGAAATACATTGCTTAATCTCATTTGTTACATGCGGAATAACCTGAACTGTTGTTCCCTGATATTCACCATGCCATTCTTTCTCAAAAACACGTTGATAAATCTGACCGGTTGTCCAACTGCTGTTCCAGGTCAATGGTGTATTGGTGAAGCGTTCGTAATGACCAAGATCAAGATCGGTTGTACTGCCGTCGTCCAGAACATAAACCTCACCGTGTTGCGCCGGCGAAAAAAGTCCCGGATCAACATTCAAATAAGGGTCTAGTTTTTGTAACCGAACCGTTAAACCGCGATGTTCCAAAAGCATCCCAATCGACGCACAAGTTAAACCCTTACCAAGAGAACTCACAACTCCACCCGTAATAAAAATGTATTTTGTCATAATATTTTTCGTATTTTAAAATGTGTTATTATTTCGTGATTTATTTTGAAATTGGTTCATAAGTTCTGCCAATTAACAGTTCTAAGTGAATCAGGTCAAGTATTATAAATGAAAAACTTGAAGAATAAAAGTCAGCGGAACAAAAAAGTAATATACCTTGTGTTTCCTATTTTTCACATCCCAATTTCCTTAACAATTTATGTCTTTTACATTTGCAAACAGAATATAAACCGGTCTATAAAAATTTCGCTGAATAATACTGAATGATACTAATAATTATGAAAGATCTATTGAAAGGAGAAATAAATTCAGATATAATCCGTTTCAAAAATATACTTTAACTTGTTATAAATCTAACTCTTCAAGTTAATAACAAATAGTAGAATTGTCAGTGTTATACTCAATGTTATACTCAATTTTGTTATAAATTGGTTATTTTTATATTGCCATTACGTTTTCGGAAGGTAGGCAACCTTTCACCGAAGGGTTTTCACTCACGGTCGTACCTGTTAGGTTTTGTTATTGTGTTGTACGCTGTTGCTTCCCCATTTCCGTTCGTCAACAAGGGCAAGTCGGCGAGTACCCCCGACTTGCCGATAGTTTGGACAGACAATTTTGAATCATTCCTTTCGTTTTTTGATGGGATAAACAGATTTTGACGTAATAGACAGAATTTACAGGATTTTAAATAAAAGACACAAAATTTCTGCTCTTATAAATCTGAATTTTAAAGTACAATGAGTATATTAGCCAAGTACCGCAAAAGCCGGTATGGTTTATTGTGATAAATATTTTTTTGTATTTGTTTTATTTTCAATGAAAAAAATATCGTCTAAATTATTCCCAAAGTGTTTTGTACATATTGTGTACCCTGTTTACGGATTGAAATTAAAGACTAAAATATAATGAAGTACACAAGGTTTTTAGAAGTTCCCTAAAAAGTAATCTATCAGTATAATAATTTTTTTGGTACTATTTTCGTGGCATTTCCTTAATCTCTTATGTTTTCTTAGTCCCGCAGGGACGAGATATGCATAACCGTAGGTGTAGCGCAGCGCAACCTACGGTCAAAATGCCCAACAGAACAAAGCCCCGCACGGGGCGAGATTATCAACCCCAGCAATCACATCTCGTCCTTGCTGGGCTTTGGAAAAGGGGAGAGTTCCTGTCCTGCTCCGGCGGTTGCGCTTCGCTTGACCGCCGGTTATGCAGCTCACACCCCTAGCGGGGTTAAGAGCGAAAAACAAAAATTTCACTGATAGATTACACTAAAAACAAACCGTATTTTTACAACGTTTACTATTTCCGAAACAATTTTCTACTTTAATACTTATGATGACTTGGTTTCAAGAAGAAAAAACTTTAACGAAACAAGATGTTCTTAATCTTGCCGGACAATTTGCCGACGAAGCGAAAAAACGGATTTGCAGGAATCCTAAACGGGTTTTGTTGTTGCCGCCGGATATTACCCGTGCTCACAGCGGAGCCGGTTATATTACCGAAGAACTGTACAAAATTTTCGCCGAAGATGCCGATGTCTTGTTGATTCCCACACTTGGTCAACATGTTCCGCATACGCCGGAGCAAAACCATTGGATGTTCGGCTCCGTTCCCGAAGAAAAAATCAATAAACATAATTGGCGTACAGATTCCAAAATTGTTGGTGAAGTTCCCGCTGATTTTGTTAAGGAAATCTCCGGCGGTAAAGCCGATTGGGCAATTCCTGTTGCCGTTAACCGAAAATTATTTGACGAAAAATGGGATATTGTTCTCAATATCGGTCATGTGGTTCCGCATGAAGTATTGGGTTTTGCGAATCATAACAAAAATTATTTTATCGGTCTTGGCGGTAAGGAAATGATTTGTGCATCACATCTAATGGCTGCGTGTTGCGGAATTGAGAACAACCTCGGAACATTGACCACGCCGCTTCGTGCTTGTTACAACAAAGCAGAAACCGAATTTCTGGGACATTTACCCGATGCCTATTTTCAAGTGGTTATGGCGTACAATAATTCTGGTGAATTGGTTCACACCGGAGTTTATGCCGGAGAAGATGTTGAAACCTATCTTGCCGCCGCTCGTGCGTCACAAAAACAAAATATTACAGTGGTTCCGCCGTTGAAAAAAGTTGTTGCGGTCATGCAGGGTGATGAATTTTATAGCACATGGGTTGCCAACAAGGCAGTTTACCGTACAAGAAAAGCGATGGCGGACAACGGTGAACTGTTGATTATTGCCCCCGGTTTGAAGCGGTTCGGCGAACAACCGGAAATCGATACGCTGATACGAAAATACGGTTATGTCGGAACCGAAAAGGTGATGAAATTGTATCGGGAATGTCCCGAAGACGGCGACTTAAAAGACCTTGCCGTCGGAACAGCCCATTTGATTCACGGCTCTTCAGAAGGACGTTTCACAATTACCTACGCACCGGGACATGTTTCAAAAGAAGATATGAATCTTGTCAATTTCGGTTACGCAGATTATAACGAAACCATAAAACGTTACGATCCGGCGAAATTGAAAAACGGATTCAACGTAATGCCGGACGGCGAAGAAATTTACTTCATCAGTACACCGTCTGCCGGTTTATGGTCAACCGCTGAACGTTTGAAATAACTCCCGTTTGACTTATTTTTGTTTCAAAGGTAAAATCAAACAGCACCATTTGTAACTGTCTATTTTATTAACAAACACATAATTCAAATCGTCCGCAGATGACGCAGATTTTCGCAGATTATTTTAAAAAGTTTTTTGAAAATAATTTTTTGTATTTTTTGTAATATATCAGTGGAATTTTTTCGTAACTGTCTATTTTGACATTTTTGTTTTCATTTTTTTAACACGAAATTACACGAAACACACGAAATTTTTTTTAGATAGTTTTCGTGTATTTCGTGATTTCAAAAAAACAAAAATTCCACTGATATATTACGTTTATTTAATACGGGCAACGGTTTATCAACACGTTTGGATGGGAAATTAAATCATCGTAAATTTTACGTAACGGCGTATCCGCAGGCGGAACAACCGGATCCGTAACATTGTATCCGTTGTCAAGTAAAAATTGCCGTGTACGCAATGCAAGCAATGTCTCAATACTCGTCGGTTCAACCGTAAGATTGACCTTCTGTAACTGCAATAAACAATGTTCTTTCTGTAAATCATTGACAAATTCATAACGCAACAATAATTCATACGCAAGAAAATTAGGATACCCTTGCCAAGTTTTATATGTTTCGTCAATTTGTTCGATAAATTGGGTTAACTCGTTTTCCGATAACTTATGATCTTGGTTTTGTTGTTCACGATTCTGAACATATTGATATTGTATCCAAGCGGCATTGTCAAAACCGTTATTGCCGAAAAATTCTTGTTTCGATAATAGGTTAAAAAATTGATCGGCGTGAACAAGTTCCATCAATAATGTTCCATTTGTGATTCGTTTGTAGTCCGCTAAACATTCCAAACAGTAATTCCGTTGACGTTCAAATGTTGTGTCATGCCGATCAATTTTTCGTACATACTTCCAAATTTCATCCCAATCATTCATCAAAAACATTAAATCATTCCACGCCGATTGTAAAAGTTCAATCGCTTTATTTTTGTCATAAATATAATTTAACCGAGCAAGAAACCGTTTACGCAACGCCCGCGTGTTTAACATTGTCAACATCGAAAGATAATCATCAGCGTCAGCAAATGTGCCGTCGATTGCTTGCTGTAAATGAATAATACGTTTTTCCACTTCCTGATGAGAATAATGTTCGTTATTCCATTCGCCGTTGTCCACCGCCAAGATTGAACACGACGCCGCCTGTTCGTAACGCAAATAATGTCCGAGATTGTTTGTTGGAATTTCGTTCCAATTAAGAGTTCCGGCGGCTTCGCGATATTTCGCAGATTTTTCCGTTTCACCGTTATGCAATGCAGAACGAGATAACAAATCATTCGCTACATGCTTGACAAGTTTATCAGTGCTATACACAAAAGAAGAGACAATTGCTTCAACATCTTCCAATTTGTTACGAATATTGCGGTTAGAATATGCCGCTAACAAACGAACAATACTTTCACCCGCTTCATCTTTATTCGACGCCAGCTCAAGAATATCGAACAGAGCTAACAGCGGATTAGAATTAATTTCGATAATCTTAAATCCGTCAGTAACATCGTTCATTCCCTCTTGTCCTTTTACCACAAGCAACGTTTTATAACCGAAACGTTTTGCAACTTTAATTTTATTGAACAGTGTTTTGAAACCAACCGGCGTTAATTTTCTTTCTTTCAAACAACCTGTTGAAACAACAGTATCCGGTAAAACGATTCCCGTCAACCATTGCAGTGCGGCAATTATTACGGGTAAGGATAAAGAACTTCCGCTACCGGTTGAGTCAAGATGAATTTCGACAAACGGTTCACCAAGCGAATGATCAAACGGTTTGAACAAGTCGAAAATAATTTTAGCCGCATTGTAGGCGTGCTGTTCAAAATCGGACAAATCTGATGATTTACCGTACGTCCGTTTTTCATTAACAACAATAAAACCGAGTTGCCCGTCTTCTTGTCCACCAACAGTCAACACCGGAACATAATTTTCCGGCGGACCTTCCGCAGAACGATCTTCCAACCATTGGTTTGCTTTTTGTAACCAAAAAATATTAGGGTTTTGACTTGCAAACGTTTCAATGTCCGGCTTTGAAAGCGTACCGAACCATTGCCAATTGGGATTTGATGGAGCAAATGACATTTGTTAAATATTAAAAAAAAGTTTGCTAAATATTAAAAAAAGTGTAATCTATCCGTGAAATTTTTGTTTTTTGCTCTTAACCCCGCTAGGGGGGAAGAGTAGTTGATAGTGGAGAGTGTCGCATGCGGAATGATTACCGTTTTGGTAGTAATCCGCTTGCGACACTATCAACTATCAACTTTCCACTATCAACTATTATTCTGCCCTTTCAGGGCAATTTTAATGAATACATATTTTTAAAAATAAATACCGAAAATTCAAGTAAGAGTAGTTTAAAATTATTCCACTGATAGATTACAAAAAATGAAATTTGTTAATAAAGAACCTGAAACCGATTGGTTGTCTATAATTCTTTTGGTTTTTTTGGCACCGGCAATAGCTTGAGGAATCATTTGAGCAGAGGGCCAAAGATTGTTTGTGTCGTGATGGTTATGACATGCAATTGCCATTTGTTTTAATTTATTGGTACATTGCATCCGTCTTGCGGCTTCGCGAGCTGCTTGTACGGCAGGTAACAGTAATGCAATTAACACGCCGATAATCGCAATTACTACAAGAAGTTCAACAAGGGTAAACGCGCGAAAAAGTCTTACTTTCATTGTTTTTTCTCCTTAAATGGAAGAAGTGAAAATTTAAACAGATTACATAACAAATAATCTGCTTTTGCTAAAAAGTGGGAAAAACATAACGCCGAGAAACGGCAACAGAATATCGCTCTTAGAATTATTTAGGAGCGACACGATTACGAAAGCAGGTGCATTCCCACCTACGAAAGTGGTGCATTACATATTAAAATGTAACACTGAATGATACCTGTGACATCATACGCGACGCTCCCTTTTCGGGAGCCACGCAACATTATGATGTCACAGTAATTTTCTACCCGGAAAATCCGGTCGTAATGTAGAAAATTACAGTTCGCCGAAGCGATTTCGTAATAGTTGACGTACTCGATTTTTTTAATACCCGAACAAAAATTCGGGTAATTTATTTTTCAAAATATAATTTAGTCTCCAAAATATTGAAAATTAAAAAACTGAAATCAATTAGTTGAAATTTTATACGATCAGTTAAAACCTATCAAGCCTAAAAAATTTTTTTTTTTTTCAAACGAACAGACAATCAAAGAAACACAAATGTTTTAGGAAATACATGGAATGTTGATAACCTAGGAACAAATCAATTAATTACATATCAAAATTTTTACCCCCAATACCCCCAAAGATGTGTAGATACTTTTGCCTTCGGGGTGGTTGACACTTTGAGGAAAAAAACAGGTCTAACATAAAATATGCAACGAAAAAAAACTAATTGATAACAGAATAGAGTATATTATCAATTTTTAAATAGACCGTTACTTTTCTAGGCGGTTTTTTTCAATTTTGCTGGGACGCGGAGATTAAACAAACCGAACAATTCGTCCTGATTCAATCCTGAAGAGGTATTCAATCCGCCTTTTGCCCCTGAAAGAATGAGTTCTGAAAGTTCCCGCTTTTCTTGTAACATACGGTCAATACGTTCCTCAACAGTGTTTGTCGAAATGAAACGTGTTACGGTAACAGGTCCCGCCGCACCAATACGATGCGCCCGATTGATTGCCTGATCTTCAACCGCCGGATTCCACCAACGATCAAACAGAAAAACATATTCCGCAAATTGAAGATTCAACCCGACACTGCCCGCTCCATAACTCATCAAAATAACATGAATATCCTTGTCCTCCCGAAAACATCGAATCATTTCGTCACGTTTATTTGCAGGAATTTTGCCGTGATATTCCGTAATACCAAACCGGTCAAGATGACGTTTGAGTTTGTATAACGTTTCAACCCATTGACTAAAAATAATCGCCTTCCGCCCGCTTTCAGCAACTTCTTCAAGATCGGCAAGTAATCGTTCCAATTTTGCACTTTCACCGGTTACCGGATCGAAGTTACAAATTTGCTTGAGCCGGATAATCAATTCAAAAACCTGCGGAATCGACACCGACTCGCCCGCACCGGAAAGCCGTAACACTCCTTCATCTTCCGCCATTTTGTACGTTTCCGCTTGTTCCGGTGTTAATTCGAGAACCGCATCGCGTAACAGTTTCGGCGGTAATTCCGAAAGAACTTTGTCTTTCGTCCGCCGTAAAATATGTTCACCAACCACCTTGCAAACATCCGTCGGTTTAAGCCCCGATTCCAAAAAACCCGGTGCCAGAAATTCAAAAATCCCAACCAAATCTTCCTGCGAATTTTCAACCGGCGTTCCGGTAAGTGCCCAATTTCGGCGGCGTGTAATCGCTCGTGCTGCTTGAGAGGTTGCGTTACTTTTATTCTTAATCCGCTGCGATTCGTCGAGAACAACCAAATCAAATACCGGTGTTTTTTCGCCTTTCGGACAATCAAAATATTCACGGTCACGGTTCAAGAGTTCATAATTGGCAAGCCGAACCGGAACTCCAGACAATTGCCAAAGCCATTTTCGGCGTGCAGGCGAACCGTCAATAGAGTGTACAGTAATTTCCGGTGCCCAGAGTTCAAATTCACGTCTCCAATTTGTGAGCAACGGCTTCGGACAAACAAGAAGAACACTACGAATTTCACCGGTTCGGAGCAACAACCGAATCGTCGTAATCGCCTGCATTGTTTTGCCCAACCCCATTTCGTCCGCAAGAATCGCAAAATGCGCACTGTACAGAAACGCAATTCCCTGTCGTTGATACGGAAACGGCTCAAACGGCAAATCAAGCGTCGGAAGATGCAAAATCGACTCAATCGGCGGTTGAAGAATATAATTGAGACGATCTTGTACTTTAATCGCATCACGCGGAACTCGAATACGTGTCAATGTTTCAATATCAGCTTTAATCAGTTCCTCGTCAACCGTAACAATTTCCGCCGTTTGCTGAAAATCAGTTACAAAATCATTGGTCTCCAAACTGTCTGTTTCCGTATTATCTGTTTCGGAATTGCCTGTTTCAGAATAATTTGTTTCCGGCTGACTCGTTTCAGGATTATTTGTTTCCGAACCATCCGTTTTTGAACCGGATACCAACTCATCCGGCGGCGCAACAAAAAACCAACTCCGCGAATTAACCCGAACTTTCGAACTAACCGGCAAGGACATCACACGAACATGCGGTTCCGGCGGCAAGAAATCCGAGCGTACACTAATTTCGACCGGACGCTGCAACTGACGGTTCCAACCGGTTACAAATAAATCAACCGGAGACGACGAAAATGGGAAATATAAAGAACAAACCCGTCCCAATTCCTCCGCATCTTGCGGCTCTTCAATAAATCCATCCATAGTATATTCATTATGTGTTTTTAAAACAGGATTATAGAATAAAAAAAACTCCATAAAATCCCGTAACTCTTATTTATCCTGTCAAAAAAAATGTTTATCGAAATTTTTAGAAATTTTATTACGACAATGATTTCAGTGTCGGCGGATTATTGGGATCAAACTTAACGGAAATATAATCATTCGGTTTTGAACCATTTTGTTTAAGATGAATTTGTTTCTTATCCAACCGCTTGTTTTGAAAAATAATAAATCGTTTTTTACATTCGTCCGGATTAAAGTCTGTGTCATGAAAATGCTTTAACATTGATGCAATATAATCTAATAAACATTCCGAAGCGAGGAATTTTTGAACAATTTCGTTCTGATTAGTAGTTTTAGATTTCATCTCGACAAATAATAAAACTTTTTTGTTATTGTTATTGGTAGTAATAAGCAAATAATCGCAACGTTTTCGTTGTCCATGTTCGCTGCGAAAATTTTCACAAGGTCTTCCATAATCTATTTTAATAAGAATAGAGTCGTCGGGAATACCAACAATTTTTACGTTTTTTAAATTTGTGCTAGAATCCTTTTCTTCAAGAATTGCTGTTTGATTTTCTATGTTACCGAATAATTCACCAACAAGAAGTTTTTGTAGCGAATATTTAATATTTTCAAGAGAAATTTCACTCATCGTCATCTCCTGCTAATAGTTCCATTTGAATTCTATTCATTTCGTCAATGGTTTTATCAAAACTCGGAAGGTCAATTCCCAATTCGTCAATATTCGCACGAATAAATGTACAGTTCGGAATAACAGGTTGAATGGTCTTTTTTTCCAGTGTTTTTTTTATTTCGATTTCCTGCGCCATGTAAACACGAACCTTATTAGGGTCGAGAAATTCTTTTTCGGAATAACCGTATTGTTTCATTGCCTCATCACTATTTTTGTTGCGGCGATTAAGGATGATAAGGGTGTTCAATTCTTTGACAATATAATCACTGTGTGTTGTAATATAAATTTTGTACCCCATATTGACAAGCCGTGCAAAAATCCTTGCCAGAAGACGTTGATTCTCTGGATGCAAATTCATTTCCGGCTCGTCAATCATAAACAGATTAGGGAAATCTTGTTTTGATGTCTTATTACATAATTGTAACCAGAGAGATAAAAGGGAACGGACGGAAGAGGAACTTTCTGTAACTGTAAGTGATAAATTATCGGAATGTAATGGAATAAAATATAATTTTCCGTTAGTGATTTCAAAATTTCCTCCTAAAAGTTCACAAAAAACCTGCTGAATATCCTCCGTTAATTGAGGCGGCGATAACAGAGAATCACGAATTGTATTGAGATTTTTTGAAACGGGAAGAGGATATTTAATTGGTATTTTTTCCCTAAAGGAAAATTCCTTTTTCTGGTACAATTCATCACGTAAATAACGAAGTTCATTAGAAAACATGGCGGCACCAATTCGATCCGCACTTGCAAAAGACGCATACGGAATAATTTCTCCTGAAATTAACTTGCTTAAATATAAATATATTAGAGGATGTGCAGAGGATTTTTGTGAAATTTGTTGGTATTGTTGATATATTTTTATACTTTTTCCATCTGTATCTGTTTTTATAATGTGTAATTCATTATTTTTAGGTAATCTCAAATACAATTCCATTTCGGGTTCAAATAACGGTGTCGTCGAAATTCTATTAACCTCAACACGAAATTCACAATTTTCAAACCGCTTCGAAGATTCGGGAGAATAGCCCAACACCTTCGGTAATTGTTCTCGACAATATTTTTTGCTTGCCCGCTCTAAATTTTTCGGCAAGTAATCACGGATTTGTTCCTGTTTAATCAGACCTTCCTCGTTATTTTGAATTTCCTCAATCAATGCCGAATCAACTCGAAATTCGTAATCATTTCTCCAATAATCAAGAAAACCGTACAACGCATAAGCGGCGTATGTTTTACCGGTGTTGTTTTTTCCGCAAACAACTGTTAAATCACCGAGTTCATACTCCGCACTTTTTAACCCCCCAAGATTTTTAATCGTAATTTTCATTTTAATTTTCGTACTATTATTGGGTAGAATTTTCGCAATGATTTAATTTTCTGCGTCTTTTTCGAGGGTTGCGATTAGGGGACCGGTTGACTCGACCATGAGCGGATCAGGACCAAACGATAAAATTTGATCGCGTTTTATTTCTGCTCGATCAAGTGATGAAGTAAAAACGATGGCTTTTCCACTGGAATCAACCTCTCTTGCTAATTGCCAACCGCGTTCTGCCGGATAACCAAAAAGAACCTGAAGCATGTGAACAACATATTCAAACGTGTGATCGTCGTCATTCCAAAGAATAACATGATACTTTGGTTCGTATTTAGGTTTATTTTTTCGTTTATTTTTGGGACGAACCATAACAGCGGTAGCTGTTTGGTTTGTTTCTGAAAGATTGAAATTAGACATGATATTGAGATTTTAGCCTCGAATTGGTTCTTTTGATTTTCGAATAATTCCCGACGGGTGTTTTAGGCGATACACAATTTCCAAAAGTAAACGGTCTTCCATTTCCGTATCGCGTTCTACAATAAACCAATTATCCGAACTGAAATCAACATCAATTTGTTTTGCAAAGGAATCAATTTCATCTTCGAACCGTAAATTTGCGGAAGAATTAGATTTAAGCGGATTTTTGTTATCTTCTAGTTCCTTATAAACTTTAACATCAATTAAGTATCCGCCGACTTCCGGGATCACATGAACTTCAACACGCCGCCGAATTGTCTGAAGTGTACTATCAATACGTTCACTAATTCCTACTGAATCCGCATGCCATAATTCTGCTAGGGAAGCACCGATTTTAGGTTTTGTACTTAACCTGCCTTCTGTCAAGACATTACCGTAAAGCCGAATAGGCATTTCACGCTCGACTTCAAAATGCGAATCGACAACATCAACCAAAACCGTCCAAAGGAAATCATGATCATAAGCCTCTACAAAAATCGGATTATTTGATTTTGGCGCATTCAATTGCCACGAAAACTCACGTGTTCCGAATGATCGGTACGCCGAACAACCGCCCGCCAAAAATAATATGATAAACGAAAAAAATACAATCGTCCAGAATCTGTGTTGATAAAATTGAATTATTAGCGGCATTGGCGGTACTTTCTCCTAACATTTTGCTCCATTTCTTGCTTCCTTACGGCAAAAAATCAACCATCCCAAAAAATCTTAACGTAGTTTCCGAAAAAAGAGGTTTTAATGCAAGAGGTCTTTGGGGCATTTTGGTAATATTTTAGCGGAATTTTTTTCCTAGTGTTCACAGGCTAGTTGTTAAAATAGGTAAAATTCTAGGGTAATTTCGGCATTTTTTGGGCTATTGTTCACATGAATTATCCAGAAGGTAGGTGAATGTTTTGCCGAAACATCACGTCGGCAATAGCCGACTTGACCCTGTTTCGGGATGGATGGCAATTTGTGTTGCCGAGCGGGTTTGGAATCTCTGGTTACTAGCCGAAAACCGGGGCAAAGTTGCCTATCGGCAATGCAACTAGAAAAGTTTTAATGATGTTTACCTGTTTTAATGGAAATTTCGTTGAAATATCATCAAATTTTTAAAATATTTTGAAAAACTGTCAGAAAAAGACGAAAACCCTAATTGACGGTTTGAACTTTTTTGATAAACTGTGAAACTTAATCGGTTGCGATTTGTGTTTTTTGCCGCTTGTTTTGTGGCAAACGAATTGCAATGATTTCAATGAAACCTTATAAAATAAGGAGTCTAACAATGAAAAATGTAGTAACGTGTTTGGTCAGGATTTTTGCAGAAATTTTTGCGAAAAGCCCA